>JBEVLR010000358.1:0-3970 GCA_040509075.1 Burkholderiaceae bacterium
GATGGTCCTCCGGTAGATATATGGGACTTGCACCACCTTAACGGCCGGGCCCCGGCGTTCAATGCCGGACCGCGGCGCATTCGCGAGTCGGCGCCGTCCGACAGGTCGCCGGCACATGCGGTACATTTGCGCTTCCCCGAGGACACATACATGACACTACTTTCCGACCAGATCCGCCTGGCGCCGGCGGAGCTCGAAGCCTACTGGATGCCCTTCACGGCGAATCGCCAGTTCAAGAAGGCGCCTCGTTTGTTCGCCAAGGCGAGCGGCATGCACTTCTGGACGGACGACGGCCGCCAGGTTCTCGACGGCATCGCCGGCCTGTGGTGCGTCAACGCGGGCCATGCGCGGCCGAAGATCGTGCAGGCCATCCAGCGGCAAACCGCGGAGCTGGACTTCTGCCCCCCGTTCCAGATGGCGCATCCGAAAGCGTTCCAGCTTGCGCAAAAGCTCGCCGAGATCGCGCCCGCCGGCATGAACCGCGTGTTCTTCACGAACTCCGGCTCCGAATCGGTCGAGACCGCGCTGAAGATGGCCCTCGCCTACCACCGCCTGCGCGGCGAAGGGCAGCGGACGCGGCTGATCGGCCGTGAGCGCGGCTACCACGGCGTCAATCTCGGCGGCCTCTCGGTCGGCGGCATGGTCGCCAACCGAAAGATGTTCGGCCCGATGCTGGGCGGCGTCGATCACCTTCGGCATACGCACGACCTCGCGCGCAACGCGTTCTCCGTCGGCGAGCCGGCCCACGGCGCCGAGCTGGCCGACGATCTCGAACGGCTGGTCGCGCTGCACGACGCGTCGACGATCGCGGCCGTGATCGTCGAGCCCGTGGCCGGCTCCACCGGCGTGCTGGTGCCGCCGCGAGGCTACTTGCCGCGGCTGCGCGAGATCTGCGACCGGCACGGCATCTTGCTGATCTTCGACGAAGTCATCACGGGCTTCGGCCGCACCGGCCAACCGTTCGCGGCGCAGACCTTCGGCGTGACGCCCGACTTGATGACCATCGCCAAGGGGCTGACCAACGGAGCGGTGCCGATGGGCGCGGTGATCGCGAAGCAGGCCGTGCACGACGTGTTCATGACCGGCCCCGAGCACCTGATCGAATTTTTCCACGGCTACACCTACTCGGCCCATCCGCTCGCCTGCGCGGCCGGGCTGGCCACGCTCGAGACTTACGCGGACGAAGGTCTGCTGACCCGCGCGTCCGAGCTCGCGGGCTATTTCGCCGATGGGCTGCACTCGCTGGAAGGCCTGCCCAACGTGATCGACGTGCGCAACATCGGGCTGGTCGGCGGCGTCGAACTCGCGCCGATCGCCGGCTCGCCCACCCAGCGCGCGTTCGGCATCTTCCTCGACTGCTACGAACGCGGCGCGCTCGTGCGCACCACGGGCGACATCGTCGCGCTGTCGCCGCCGCTCATCATCGAACGCGCGCAGATCGACCGCCTGATCGGGCTGCTCGGCGACGCGATCCGACGCGCCGCCTGACGGTCTTTTCCGGCATCGGCGAAAATCACGGCAAACCCGGGCGGATTCGTCCACGGCCGGACGTGCCGCTCCCGGATTCCAGGCGCTTGTCGGGCCACCGGCCGGCGCGGGTGCCCGGCCCTTTCGGGCCTCGAATGCAGGATCTGCCGTGATGACTTCCGCCATGAACGCCGCCTCCGACCCGCCCGCCGACAGCGCCGCGGCGGGCCCGCGCCCGATCGTGATCGTGCCGGCTTGCAACAAGATGATGGGCGAGCATCCCTACCACGTCGCCGGCAAGAAATACGTCGAAGCCGTGCGCCTGGCGGGGTGCATGCCGCTGGTCGTCCCGAACGCCGACGAGGCCGAGGCCGAGGCGTTGCTGGCGCTCGCCGACGGCGTGTTCCTGACCGGTTCGCCCAGCAACGTGCACCCGTCGCATTTCGGCGAGGAGGTGCTCGACCCGTCCCTGCCGCTCGACCCGGCGCGCGACGCGTGGACGCTGCCGCTGATCCGCCGCGCGCTCGCGATGGGGGTGCCGCTGTTCGCCGTCTGCCGCGGCGCGCAGGAAGCCAACGTGGCGCTCGGCGGTTCGCTGCATCAGGCCGTGCACCGGATCGAGGGCTTGGCCGACCACCGCGAGCCCCGGGGCGAGAAAGCCGATGTGCAGTACGGCGCCGCGCATGAAGTGCGCGTCGAGCCGGGCGGACTCCTCGACCGCATCGTCGGCGGCGGGGAATTCGCGGTCAATTCGCTGCACGGCCAAGCCGTCGGACGGCTCGCCGACGGCCTGCGCGTCGAGGCTCGGGCGCCGGACGGCGTCGTCGAAGCCTTCTCGGCGCCCGCCGCCCGCGGCTTCAGCCTGTGCGTCCAGTGGCATCCCGAATGGCGGGCCGCGGACAACCCGATCTCGATGAAGCTGCTGGCCGCGTTCGGCGACGCGTGCCGGCGCCACCGCGATGAAAGACCCCATGCCCGATAACAGGGGACTCGCCAATTTCGCCGACCTCGAACGCTGGCTGAACGAACACCGCGTCACCGAGATCGAATGCCTGGTGCCCGACCTGACGGGGGTCGCGCGCGGCAAGATCCTGCCGCGCGAGAAGTTCACCGAGGATCGGGGCATGCGGCTGCCCGAGGCGATCGTGGCGATGGGCGTGACGGGCGAATTCCCGTCCGAAGGGCCCTACTACGACGTCATCTCGCCCACCGACCGCGACATGCATTTGCGCCCCGACCCGGCGACCGTGCGCATCGTGCCCTGGGCCACCGATCCCACGGCGCAGGTGCTGCACGATTGCTACGACCCGCACGGCAACCTGATCCCGTTCGCGCCGCGCTCGGTGCTGCGGCGGGTGATCGGGCTGTTCGAAACCGAAGGCTGGAGCCCGATCGTCGCGCCGGAGCTCGAGTTCTACCTGGTCGCCCGCAACACCGATCCCGACATGCCGCTGAAGCCGCCGATCGGCCGCAGCGGCCGCTCGGAGACGTCGCGCCAGGCCTACTCGATCGACGCGGTCAACGAGTTCGATCCGCTGTTCGAGGACGTCTACGACTACTGCAAGAAAATGGAGCTCAATGTCGACACGCTGATCCACGAGATCGGCGCCGGCCAGATGGAAATCAACTTCTTCCACGACGCGCCCCTGGGCCTGGCCGACGAAGTGTTCTTCTTCAAGCGCACGGTGCGCGAAGCCGCGCTGCGCCACGACATGTTCGCCACGTTCATGGCCAAGCCGATCGCCGGCGAGCCGGGCAGCGCGATGCACGTCCACCAGAGCGTCATCGACAAAGCCTCGGGCGGCAACCTCTTCAGCAACCCGGACGGAACGGCCAGCCGGGAGTTCCATTGGTACGTCGGCGGCCTGCAGCGCTACGTCCCCGCCGCCATGGCGCTGTTCGCGCCGTACGTCAATTCGTACCGCCGGCTGGCCCGCCACACCGCGGCGCCGATCAACATCCAATGGGGATGCGACAACCGCACGGTGGGCATCCGCTCGCCGGTCGCGACCCCGCAGTCGCGCCGCGTCGAGAACCGCGTGATCGGCGCCGACGCCAACCCCTACGTCGCGATCGCCGCGACGCTGGCCTGCGGCTACCTCGGCATCAAGAACAGGATCGAGCCGTCGCCGGAGTGCCGCGGCGACGCCTATCGCGGCGAATACCAGTTGCCGCGCAGCCTGGGCGAGGCCCTGCAGCTGCTGCGCGAGGACGACGAGCTGGCCGGCGCGCTCGGCGCGGATTTCGTCACGGTCTACACTGAAATCAAGGAAATCGAGCACGCCGAGTTCATGAAAGTGATCTCGCCATGGGAGCGCGAGCACCTGCTGCTCCACGTCTGAACTCCGAAAGCGCCTTCCTCATGAACGCACCGACGCCCTCGCGCAGCACCCGGGAATGGCAAGCCGCCGACTCGAAGCATTTCCTCCATCCGTTCACCGACCACAAGTCGCTCGCCGCGCGCGGCGCGCGCATCATCGAGCGCGCCGACGGCGTCTACGTG
>JBEVLR010000359.1:0-5903 GCA_040509075.1 Burkholderiaceae bacterium
AAGGCATCTTGTCGAAATGGGGCGGCAGCTCTCTGCTCGCGGCGAAATTCCTGCCCGGCATTTCGGTGGTCGCCGCGCCGATGGCGGGCGCGCTCGGCATGTCTTGGAGGCGTTTCCTGGCCTACGACACGGGCGCCGCGCTGATCTGGTCGTCGGTCTTCCTCTCGCTCGGCGTCTTGTTCGCCGGTCAGATCGAGGTCGTGCTCGATCTGATGACGGAATTCGGCACGATGGCGGCCGTGGCGATCGCCATCGTGCTCGCGGTCATGATCGCGTCCCGCTACCTGAAACGCCGCTGGATGCTCAGCGAGCGCTACGCGCCGCGCATCGCGGTCACCGAGCTGCGCGAGCTGATCCGGCGCGGCGAGGCGCCGATCGTCATCGACGTGCGCTCCTCCGTCGCCACGATGCACGACTCCCGCCGCGTGCCCGGCGCGGTCACGGCGACGCTGGCGCAACTTCCCGTCGCGGCGGCGGAGCTGCCGCGCGACCGCGAGATCGTGTTGTATTGCAACTGCCCGAACGAGGTTTCGGCGCTGCGCGGCGTGCGGCTCCTGGCCGATCTGGGCCTGCATCGCGCACGCGCGCTGGTGGGCGGGCTGGACGCCTGGATCGAGATCGAATCCGCGTCGCCGCTGGGACACAATCCGGTGGCGCCCATCGGCCTGCGCGAGGCGCCGGCCCCGGCCCTCAACGCGTCAGCTCGCCCGTGAACTGATAGCCGCGGCCGCGCACGGTGTGGATGAGGCGCGGATGCTCCGGCGACTCGCGCAGCTTCGCGCGCAATCGCGACACGGCGAGATCGATGCCGCGTTCGTTGCTTTCACCGGCTGCGCCGCGGGTCAATTCCACCAGTTGCGGGCGCGTCAGCACTTCGCCCGGATGCTCGGCGAACGCCGCCAGCAGCCGGTATTCGACGTTGGACAGCGACAGCCCGACGTTCTCGGGATCGATCAGCATCCGGTTGCGCCAATCGATCTGCCATCCGCCGAAACTGCGGCCGAGCGGCGCCGGCCCCTTGTCCGGGCCTTCGGCGGTTCCGCCGGGGGCGGGCGCCCGCTGCGGGCCGGCCAGCGCGCCGGCGCTGCGCCGCATCAGCGCATGGATGCGCGCCAGCAGCTCGCGCGGCTCGAACGGCTTGGCGAAGACGTCGTCGGCGCCGATCTCCAGGCCGAGCACCCTGGTGATCGGATCGCCCTGGGCGGTCAGCATGATCACCGGCATTTTCGAATGCGTTCGCAGATCGCGGCACAGTTCGATGCCGTCGCCGTCCGGCAGCATCACGTCCAGCAAGATGATGTCGATGCCGCCGCGCTGGAGTTCGACGCGCATCGCCGCGGCGCTGTCCGCCTGGCGCGCTTGGAGACCGTATCGGGCGAGGTGGTCGGCGACGAGTCCGCGCAGCTCGGGATCGTCGTCGACGATGAGGCAAGTGGTCATTCCATGAAGGACGGTGGCAGGCACGAGGAACGCCGCCGAGCATAGCGCGCGAGGCTTGCCTTGTCATTGCCGGGCGCCGTCGCGAATCCATGTCGAGGCGGGCATGGCCCGACGACCCGGCATCGCGGCATCGAACGCGTCGCGGCGGCCGCGCCGGGCCCGCGCTACCAGACCGACAGGCCGTCCGTCAGGATCTTCTGCAGCCAGCTGCGCGACGCCGTGTCGGCGGTGCCGCCGCTGCCCACCTGTTCGAGCTTGGCGTCGACGACGTCGCCCGATGCGACGATGCCGCCCGCCTTGATGTCCAGCGGATTGACCACGCCCGAAAAGCGCAGCGTGTTGACGCCGCCGTTGAACGAGAGGCTCCGCTCGCCGGCGACGACGAGGTTGCCGTTGGACAGCACGTTGACCACATAGGCCGCCAGGCGCCCGGTGAACTGGCTGGTGTTCTGCGAATTGCCCTTGCCGGTGAACGCGTCGCTGCCCGACGCGGTCGCGTTCATGTTCGCCAGGCCCTTCAGCAGCGTGCCCAGGCTGTCGGAATTCATGCCCGGGCCTTTGGAGGTCACGCTGTTGGCGCGGCTGGTGACGCTGTTGACGGTGCTCGAGGCGCTGAAGTTCTCGGAGATGTCGATCTTGATCGTGTCGCCGATGCTTTGCGGTTTGCGTTGGTCGGAGAACAGAGACACGTTGCCGAGGTTGGCGCGGTAGATGCCGCCGGTGGCGGCGTGTTCCACGTAGGTGGGCTGGGTGATCGGGCGGACCGACACGGGCCCTTGCACCAGCCCCGACGGCGACGAACACCCGGCCAACGCCGCGCCGAGCGCGAACGAGGCGGCGGCGCAGCGCAGCGGCGACGATGATGGGGAAGCGGGATGGATCACGGCGTGGCCTCGGGCGGATGGACGATGTTGGGCTCGGGCTTGGGCTTGGGCTTGGGCTCGGGGGCGGGCAGGCCGGGGGCCTTCAGTGTTCGAAGCCGGTGACGAGCGCGGTGACCACCGGCGCCAGCTTGCTGCGGCTGGGCGCCCACTTGCCCATCTGGAACGCGCCGTCGAGCGAATAGGCGCTGCTCGACAGCACGGCGCCGTTCTGGTCGCGCAGCGTCAGCGTCGCGTCGCGGATGTAGGCCTTGTAGCCCGACCCGAGCGGCGGGGTGCCCCACTCGATGTCGGCGGTGTAGGTCAGGCGGAAGTGGCAGCTGTCCGGCGTGCCGCCCGCTTCGTAGATGCGGCTGTCGATCTCGTGGTTCCTCAGTTCGGCCTGCAGCGCGGGCGCGATGTCGGGATCGGGCGTCAGCGGGTTGTATTCGACGCAGACGCTGTCGAGCGCCTGGTGCTCGTGATAGACGGTGTTCTTCGCTTTGCTCGGGCCGTGCGCGATCGCGCTGACGGCCACGGCGCCGGTCGCCTTGACGAGTTCAAGCACGGGGGCGGGACTGATGATGGAGCAGCCGGCCAGCGCGGCGATCGGGCCGCTCAGGAGGAGGGTCTTGGGCAAAGGCATGACGCTTTTCAGACGACGGCGCTGAACATCTTCTCGACCGCCGCGGCGCCGAGCGCGGCGTAGCTGGCCATCGTGCCGGCGACGTCGCCGACGCCGTCGACCACGGCCATCCCGACATCGGCCGCTTCCGATCCGGCCGCAGAGGCGGCGGACGCCGCCTTGCCGGCCATCGCGCCGGCGCCGGAGGCCGCATGGGCCGTCATGGAGCCGAGCCGGCCCGCGCCGCTCTCGAGCTCGTTCCAACCTTCGATGGCCAAGTGCTCGACTTCGTGGAGGCCACTTTCCACCGCGCCCGCGACGCCGATCGCCCCAGCCTTGAGCGCATTCCAGCCTTCTTCCGCCACTTCGGCGACGTCATCGGCACCGGCCTTGACCGCATTCCAAGCCTGGCCGGCCATCGCCTCGACGCCGTCGATGGCGCCCGTGACGCCCTTGCTGACGGCGCCGTACACCGCCGCCGCGGCGCTGCCGAGGTTCGACAGCCCCGACTCGGCCGCCCCCACCGCGGCCTCGCCCGCTTCTTCGATCGCGCCCAGCGCCTTCGCGCTGAAAGACACCGTGGCGCCGGCGCCGGCCTCCGCCGCTCCCGCTGCGCCGATCAGCGCCGCGGCCACCGGGCCTTTCGGCGCTTCGTCCCGGTCGAACTTGGCCGAACGGCTCGTCGCCGTCATCGATGCGTAAGGCGAGCTGACGGTGGTGGTGGCGGACTGGATCAGAGACATGACGTCATTCCTTGATTCGATGAACGGATACTAGGGATTCACCGGACGCCGCAATCGGCGATGAAAGCCTGAAATGAAGGGCAATTCAGGGCTTGCCGCGGAAACTATTCTTTACGCGCGGTGCTCGAGGAGGCGGCGAGGCGAACCCTCGTGGCCAGGCGTCGACGGTTCCTCGCGCGGCGCGAGCCGGCGCGCCGCGGCCGCGCTATCCTCCGCAGACGCCCAGAGCCCCCTTGGAGGCCCGATGGATCATGGAGCCGCATCTGCCGAGGCCGGCCCGAGCGCCCTCGCCCGGCCGCCGGCCGCTGCCGCGGCGGGCGCGACCTTCCTGTCGAACCAGACGGCCGGCCGGCCCGAGCGCGCGCGCGCGGCGGCCGTCCTGATCGCTTCGACCCTGCTGTTCGCGCTGCTGGCCCCGTTCGTGCGGACGCCGCTCGCTCAGGTGGGGGCGTTCATCCCGATGTACGAATCGGCGCTGCTGATCAACGACACGATCACGGCCGTGCTGCTGTTCGGCCAATACCGGATCCTGCGGTCGCGCGCGCTGATGGCGCTGGCTTGCGCCTACCTCTACACGGCGCTGATGACGTTCATCCACGCGCTGACGTTCCCGGGCGTGCTCGCGCCGACCGGCCTGCTCGGCGCCGGCCCGCAGACCACGGCGTGGATGTACATGTTCTGGCACGGCGGGTTTCCGCTGTTCGTGCTGGCGTACGCGTGGTTGAAACGCCGGGAGAACACGACCGGCCCGGCCGCCGCCGGCGCGCCGGCCCGGCACGACCGTGCCGCCCTCCTCTTGCCCGCGGCCACGCTGGCGGCCGCCATCGGGCTCGCGTCGTGGGCCACGATCGGGCAGTCGACGCTGCCGGAGCTGATCGTCGATCACCGCTTCGGGATCGCGCTGAAGCTGTCGGCGGCCGTGATCTGGCTGCTGAGCGTCGCCGGCGTCGGCGCGCTGTGGCGGCGCCGCCCGCATTCGATCCTGGATCTCTGGTTGAGCGTCGCGCTGGTGGCGTGGTCGTTCGACGTCGCGCTGTCGAACCTGCTGAACGCGGCGCGCTACGACCTGGGCTTCTACGCCGGCCGCATCTACGGGTTGCTGGCCGGCAGCGCGGTGCTGTGGGAGCTGCTGCTGGAAAACGGGATCCTGTACGCGCGCCTGGCCAGGGCGCACGAGAACGACCGGCGCCAGGGCGCCGCGCTGCGCCTGGCGCGCGACCAGGCGCGCGCCGCGGATGCCGCCAAGAGCCTGTTCCTCGCGAACATGAGCCACGAGATCCGCACGCCGATGAATGCGGTGATCGGCCTGACGAACCTGGTGCTGGAAACCCGCCTCGACGAGACGCAGCGCGACTGCCTGACCAAGGTGCGGGACTCTTCGAAAGCGCTGCTGGCGCTGCTCAACGACATCCTCGACTATTCCAAGATCGAAGCCGGCAAGGTCACGCTGGAAGACGAAGAGTTCAACCCGGAGGAGACGATAGAGAACGTCGGCCACCTGTTTTCCGCGAAGGCGGATGAGGCCGGCCTCGACTTGCTGTTCGAGATCGACCGCGAGATGCCGCGGCGCCTCGTCGGGGACGCGCTGCGCCTGACGCAGGTGCTCAACAACCTGGTCGGCAACGCGATCAAGTTCACGCCGGCCGGCGAAGTGGTGATCGGCGCCCGGGTGCTGGCGCGGGGGGACGCCGGCGTCGAGATCGAATTTTCGGTGCGCGACACCGGCATCGGCCTCACGCCGCAACAGGCCGGGCGCCTCTTCGACGTGTTCCAGCAGGCCGAGCGATCGACCGCGCGCAAGTACGGCGGCACCGGCCTGGGCCTGGCGATCTGCCGGCGGCTCGTCGAGCTGATGGGCGGCGGCATCCAGGTCGCGCCGGCGGCCGGCGGCGGCAGCGTCTTCCGCTTCAACGCCCGTTTCGGCGTCGTGCGCGACGTCGTCGAGCGCATCGACCTGCACCGCATCCGCGGCATGCGCACGCTGGTGGTCGACGGCCAGCCCACCGAACGTCTGATCCTGCAGCAGATGCTGCAGAGCTGGCGTTTCCAGGTCGGCGCCGCTTCGTTCCCCGACGACGCGCTGCACAAGCTGCGCCGCGCCGACCCCGCGGCCCCGCACGAGCTGTTGCTGCTGGACTGGAAGACCGGCGGCCTCGAGCTTGTGCTGAAGGCGCGCGGCTTGGTCGGCGACCGCGGCTCGGCATCGCCCCTGCCGGTGATCGCGATGACCACGCT
>JBEVLR010000360.1:0-10189 GCA_040509075.1 Burkholderiaceae bacterium
GCGGGCTGCAGGCCGGCGGCGCCGACATGATCGAGTTCGCGGTCTCGCACACGCTCGCATTCACGTTCTTCCCGGCCTGGCTGATGGAGCTGCGGCGGCGCTTCGGGGAAATGAAGAGCCGGTTGATCGCGCTCAACGTGCACGACGGCGTGATGCGGATGGCCGAGGGCAGCTGCGACCTGCTGGTGGCCTACCACCATCCGTCGCAGCCGCTGCAGCTCAGCCCCGACCGCTACGAAATGCTCAGCCTCGGCCGGGAAACCCTGGCGCCTTATGCGAAGGGCGACGCCGACGGCAAGCCGGCGTTCCGCCTGTCCACCAGCAGCGACGCGCGCGTGCCCTTCCTCGGCTACGCGTCGGGCGCGTACATGGCGCGTCTCGTCGACCAGATCCTGAAATCCTCGCCGGTGCTGCCCAGCCTGGACACCGTCTACGAGACCGACATGGCCGAAGGCCTGAAGGCGATGGCGCTCGAGGGCCACGGCATCGCGTTCCTGCCGGCCAGCTCGGTCAAGAAGGAGCTGCGCGCGCGGCGGCTGGTGTCGGCGGCGCCGGACGACATCGGCGGGCCCGTGTATGAAGTCACGATGGAAATCCGCGTCTACCGCGAGCGTCCCGAACTCGCGCGCCATGCGAAGCCCGGCGCGGGGGCGTTGTGGGATTTCCTGAAGCAATGAACGGCGCCGAGCGCCTGCCTCCGGCCTATCCTTGAGGATGCGCGTCGACGTATCTCTTGGTGAAAATAGGCGCTTCATATCCGCTTCGCATAGGGCGCGAATACTTCGCACGAGCGGCAACGATTGTCATAATTCTGTCACAAAGTCCTTGGTTGACTGGTCCGGCATGGACGATTGCTGGGAAACTTTTTCGACTCAAGAGATTTATATGGGTTTTTTTTGCTGTTGGCCGAGTCATGAGCCCAAATCGGATCACACCGTCGACGACGACACGGTAGGCAATGGCGGACCCGTCGGCGCTGGAAATCCTTTACGTTCGCAAAGCCTGGCGTCGCAAATCCCCTCCGACGCGCCTCGGGACAATCGCGACATCCCGTCGGAGAGGCGCCGGTCCGTCTCCAAGCTCAGAGCGAACCTGCCGTCGTCGACCGCGGAGGCCGATGCCGAGTTCGGGCCTCGATTGCGGCCTGCGCTCATCGATGGCAAAAACCACAAGTCGGCCTTCAAAGAGGCCGAAATCGCGCCCAATGGCGACGTGAATCCGCATCCGCACCCTTTCATCATGTTGTGGGGGCAAGGCTTCGACCAAGAGCATCGGGAAAGGTTGAATCGCATGAAACAAGAATCGCTTGCCCATGAGGTCACGCCGAAATGGATCGCGACGCCGTATGGCCTGGGCATTGCGCGGCCAAAATCCGACGGGAAGAAAATGGGCCACCCCACCATTGCGATGGCGGTGCAGCAGGCCGCGGTGGAAGCGGGCTTGCGGGGGCTTTTGACGGAAAAGGACAAGAAGGAACCCGAAGCTTTTTTCGGCGGGGAAGTTTCGAAGGGGGTCTTGCTGGACAACGATACAGGGCGGTATGTGACCCTTGACGAGGAAACAACCGTTACCCGGCTGGAAAGCATGGCGGCCAACGTTTTCGGGCCGCAGCTCGGTTGGCACGTGGTCCCGGTGTTCCTCAGTCAGAGCGACACCAAGGAAATCCGGCAGATCAGCCGGAACAACACCCTCGAAAATATGCAGGCTCTCCGGGAAGATTCGTGATCCATGCGCGTCGCGGCCGCGGGGTTCGCGCGGTGGGCGCGATCGTCCCGCGTCGAGGAGGGAGTTTCGGGAAGCGCTCGACATGCCCGTCGTGCACGGTATCCTGAGGGCGGCGGCGGATCGAAGCAGAGGTTTCGGTTCCGGCCACGACGGATCGTCGGCGCGGGGCGCCGCCGTCTTCCCCCACCTTCCGCACAATAGGAGCTGACATGCAGAAGTCCCTCATGCTTGCCGCCGCGATGCTGACGACCGCCGTCGTGGCTCCAGCGCAGACGACCGACACGTTGAAGAAGATCAAGGACACCGGCTCCGTGGTCATGGGCGTGCGCGGCTCTTCCGGCGCCCTGTCGTACACGCTGGGCAACGGCCAGTACACGGGCTTCCACGTCGAGCTGTGCCAGCGCGCGCTCGAAGACATCCGCAAGCAGCTGGGCCTGGCCAAGCTCGACGTCAAATATCAGGAAGTGACCTCGGCCAACCGCATCCCGCTCGTGCAGAACGGCACGGTCGACCTGGAATGCGGCTCGACCACCAACAACGAGGCCCGCGCGAAGGACGTCGCGTTCGCCCACACCGCCTACGTCGAGGAAGTGCGCATCGCGACGCGGGCCGCCTCCGGCATCAAGGGCATCGCCGACCTGAACGGCAAGAACGTCGCCACGACGACCGGCACCACGTCGGTGCAGCTGCTGCGCAGGCATGAGCGCGCGACCGGCGTCGATTTCAAGGAACTGTTCGGGAAGGACCACGCCGACAGCTTCCTGTTGATGGAAAGCGGCCGCGCCGATGCGTTCGTGATGGACGGCCAGATCCTCGCCGGCCTGATCTCGAAGTCGAAGAACCCCGCGGACTACCGCATCGTCGGCGAGGTGCTGTCCGTCGAGCCGATCGCGATCATGGTACGCAAGGACGATCCCGCGTTCAAGGCGGCGGTCGACGGCACGATCGACGGCCTGGAGAAATCGGGCGAGATGGCCAAGCTGTACGACAAGTGGTTCATGCAGCCCATCCCGCCGACCAACACCAAGGTCGGCCTGCCGGCTTCCGAAGCGACGAAGGCCGCGTGGGCGCATCCGAACGACAAGCCCACCGAAGCCTACATGAAGAAGTGACCATGCCGCCCGAAGGCGCCCGCGCCGCGGTCTGAAGGACGGAGGGCGGGCCCAGCACGCAGGAGGGAGCCGGGGTGAACGACTGGATGCCGATGATCCGCCGGAGCGCGGAGGTGATGTGCAAGAGCACCTCCGACGAAACGGTCTATCCGTCCTGCTTCGCGGGCAAGGGCGACCTCACCTACCTGCAGTGGCTGTTCCACGCCTGGGGGTGGACGCTGCTGGTCGCGCTGGCCGCGCTCGCGATCGCGCTGGCGTTGGGCCTGGCGGTCGGCGTGATGCGCACGCTGCCGCACAGGGGCGCCGCCTTGTTCGGCGAGGCCTGGACGGAGTTCTTCCGCAACATCCCGATCATCGTCCAGCTGCTGATCTGGTACCACGTCGTGCCCGAGCTGATCCCGGCGCTCAAGAGCGTGCCCGAGGCCGTGCTCGCCTGCCTCGGCCTGGGCTTGTTCACGTCGGCCCGGATCGCGCAGCAGGTCAAGGCCGGCATCCTCACGCTGCCCCGGGGCCAGCGCCACGCCGGGCTCGCGATGGGCCTGACGCTGGCGCAGACCTACCGCTACGTGCTGCTGCCGGCGGCGTTGCGCGTGGTGTTGCCCACGCTGACGTCGGAGTCGATGAACATCATCAAGAACTCGTCGGTCGCTTATGCGATCGGCGTCACCGAGCTGATCTACTTCGCGACGCAGGCGGGCGAGGAGACCTCGATGCACGCCACGATGTACCTGGGCGCGACGCTCCTCTACACGCTGTCGGCGTTCGCGGTCAACCGGCTGGCCGCGTTCGTCGACCGGCGCACGCGCTTGCCGGGCGCGGTGGGGAGCGCGCACTGATGGCGCTGAACCTGGACAACTCGTTCCTGACGGCGGGGGTCGTGGAGGGCAACCTCCTTCCCGGGCTGATCTATTCGCTCGAATTGACGCTGGTCGCGATGGCGGCGGGCATCGCGCTGGGCACGCTGATCGCGCTGATGCGGCTGTCGTCGCTGCGCGTTTCGCGGCGTTTCGCGGCCGCCTACGTCGATGCCCTGCGGTCGGTCCCGCTGCTGATGGTGATCCTGTGGTTCTACCTGCTGATCCCCGCGGGCTTCTACGCCGCGATCGCCGGCGATTTCGGGCTCAACCACCGGGCCGAATTCTCCGCGGTCATCACGTTCACGATCTTCGAAGCGGCCTACTATTCCGAGATCATGCGCGCCGGCATCCAGTCGGTGCCGCGCGGGCAGGTCCAGGCGGGCCAGGCGCTGGGCATGACCTACGCGCAGTGCATGAGGCTGGTCGTGCTGCCGCAGGCATTGCGCAACATGCTGCCGGTGCTGCTGACGCAGACGATCGTGCTGTTCCAGGACACGTCGCTCGTCTACGCGATCGGCGCCTACGATTTCCTGAAGGGCTTCATGACGACCGGCCAGATCTTCAACCGCCCCAACGAGATCCTGCTGCCGGCCGCCGCCGCTTATTTCGCGCTGTCCTTCGGCTTGTCGATGCTGGTGCGTCGCCTGCAGGAAAAAATCCGGATCATCCGCTGAGCCCGCAACCCTATGATCTCCATCAAGAACGTCTCCAAGTGGTACGGCAGCTTCCAGGTGCTGACCGACTGCACCACGTCGATCGCCAAGGGCGACGTCGTCGTCGTCTGCGGCCCGTCGGGCTCCGGCAAGTCGACGTTGATCAAGACGGTCAACGCGCTCGAACCGATCCAGCAAGGCGACATCGTCGTCGACGGCACCTCGGTCCGCGGCCCGAAGGCCGATCTGCCCAAGCTCCGGTCGCGCGTGGGCATGGTGTTCCAGCATTTCGAGCTGTTTCCGCACCTGTCGGTCACCGACAACCTGACGCTGGCGCAGATCAAGGTGCTCGGTCGCCCGAAAGGCGAGGCCGAGGCGCGCGGCCTGAAGATGCTCGATCGGGTCGGCCTGGCCGCGCACCAGCGGAAGTTCCCCGGGCAGCTGTCCGGCGGCCAGCAGCAGCGCGTCGCGATCGCGCGCGCGCTGTCCATGGATCCGGTCGTGATGCTGTTCGACGAGCCGACGTCCGCGCTCGATCCCGAAATGGTCGGCGAGGTGCTCGACGTGATGGTCAAGCTCGCGCAGGAGGGCATGACGATGATGTGCGTCACCCACGAGATGGGTTTCGCCAAGCGCGTCAGCAACCGAGTCGTCTTCATGGACGCCGGCAGGATCGTCGAGGACTGCGCGAAAGCCGACTTCTTCGGCGACCTCGCGGCGCGCACGCCGCGAGCCAGGGAATTCCTGTCGAAGATCAGCCACTGAACGCGGCCCGCGCCCGCCCGCCGGGCGGTGCCGTAGCGGCGCCTCTCCTGGGGCGGAGCCGCCGATCGTGCGGATCCGCCCGGGTCGGCGGGTGCGAAAATCCCCGCATGGAAACGCCCTTCGAACTCACGTTGACGATCCCCGACGACTGGCATCTTCACGTGCGCGACGGCGCCGCGATGGCGGCCGTCCTGCCCTACACCGCGCGCCAGTTCGGCCGCGCGATCATCATGCCCAACCTGCGCCCGCCGATCACGACGACCGCGCAGGCGGCCGCGTACCGCCGGCGCCTGCTGGCGGCGTTGCCCGAGGGCAGCGCGTTCCGACCGTTGATGACGCTGTACCTGACCGACAACCTGCCGCCCGACGAGATCCGGCGCGCGAAGGACGAGGGCATCGTCGCCGTCAAGCTCTATCCGGCCGGCGCGACCACCACCAGCGACGCCGGCGTCACCGACCTGCGCAAGACCTACAGGACGCTGGAGTCGATGCAGCGCGAAGGGCTCAAGCTGCTGGTGCACGGCGAGGTCACCGATCCGGCCGTCGACCTCTTCGACCGCGAAGCCGTCTTCATCGACCGGGTGTTCGAGCCGCTGCGCAAGGATTTGCCCGAGCTGAAGGTCGTGTTCGAGCACATCACCACGCGCGAAGCCGCCCAGTACGTCGCGCAGGCCGATGCGCACACCGCGGCGACGATCACCGCCCATCACCTGCTGTTCAACCGCAACGCGATCTTCCAGGGCGGGCTGCGCCCGCATTACTACTGCCTGCCGGTGCTCAAGCGCGAGGCGCACCGGCTCGCGCTGATCGAAGCCGCCACGTCCGGCAGCGCGAAATTCTTCCTCGGCACCGACAGCGCGCCGCACGCGTCGGTGATGAAAGAGGCGTCGGTCTGCGGCGCGGGTTGCTTCACCGCGCTGTCGGCGCTGGAGCTGTACGCCGAGGCGTTCGACGCGGCGGGCGCGATCGACAAGCTCGAAGGCTTCGCGAGCCGCCACGGCCCCGACTTCTATGGTTTGCCGCGCAACGTCGGCAGCCTCACGCTGCGCAGGCAGCCGTTGGCCCTGCCCGAAAGCGTCCCGTTCGGGGACGCGGTGCTGAAGCCGCTGCGCGGCGGCGAGACGCTGTCCTGGAAACTGGCCTGACGGGCCCGATGCGCTTCGCTTCGCATGGCGGTTCGCGGCTTCGGGGGTTTCGATGCCTGCGCGCAGTCGACGCGGTCAACTTCGGGTCATGGATCCCCAAAGGATCATCGAATGCGACCGACAGGTCGATCACTTGCAGCGAAGGCATCCCATGAAACCGTCTTTCACTGAAGGACAACCCTTTCCCCGCGACGCGGGCCAGGCCGCGCAAGACGCGCCGCAGACCGCCGCGCCTGCGGTGGATCCGGAGTCGGCGGGCGTCCGGTCGGTCGGCGACGAACTGCAGGCGTTGAGGCGCGCGAGCGCCTGGCTCGCCCAGGCCGCCGTGCGGGCCGACAGCTTCGCCGCGCTGTGGCGCCTGCTCGACCCGGACGCCGCCGGGCAGGGGCCCGCGGCCAACATCCAGGCGCTGGCGGGAACCTACCTGGCCGAGCCGCTGAGGGCGATGGGCCGGCGGCTGATGCACTTGAACAGCTCGAACGACCATCTGTGCGAGGACGAACTGTGCGCCCAGCGCAATGTCCACCGCCAATACGACTGGCTCGCCAAGCGCGACGATCCCATCTATGCGCACCTGGTGAAGATGACTTACGGCGCGTCGCGCCTGTCGCAGGGCCTGATCGGCCTCGCGGCATCGGACCGCGGGTCGCCCGAAGACGAACGGCGGGCCGCTCAACTCGATCCGTTCCGGCACGAGATGGAGTTGTTCCTGACGGCGCTGGTGGCCGAGGCGATGCCCTGGTGCGAAAGCATGGACTCGACCGTCTCTCCCGGCGCGCGCGGCGCGGACGAGGAATCGGACGACTGATCCCGGATCGGTCCGTGGGACAATCGCCGCCGTGGAGCGGGCCAGACCGCCGCCGGCACGTCGACCGAAAGGTTGTGCTGGAGGAAGGTCCGGACTGCACAGGGCAGCGCAGCAGGTAACACCTGTCCGTCGAGCGGACGCAAGGCACGTCCTTGCCAAGCGAGGCGAGGATCAGAGCAACAGAGACGAGCCGATTCAGTTCGGGTGAAACGGGCAATCTCTGCGCGCAGCAACATCAAGTAGGCGGACGTCGACCTGGCCCGGGGAGTCCGCGGGTAGATGGCATCGAGCCGTGCGGGCGACCGCCGGCCCAGACGAATGGCGGTCACATGGCCGGCGCCCGCGAGGGCGGCGGCCGTGCACAGAATCCGGCCTATCGGCCCGCTTCACAATGAATTCGCGGCGCCCGCGTTCCGGGGCGGCGCACCGCAGCGCCCGCACATCCGGATGAATCCCGACGCCGCCACGCTCTGGCGCCGACCGCGTTCGGCGCTGGCCGCGCTGCTCGCCTGCCTCGGCTCGCTGGGCGCGTTCTCGATCGACACCTACATCCCGGCGTTCTCCGGCATCCAGCGCTCGCTCGGCGCGACGCCGGTGCAGATGCAGCAGACGCTGTCGGCCTACCTGCTCGGCTTCGCGGTGATGAACCTGTTCCACGGCGCGCTGTCGGACAGTTTCGGCCGGCGTCCGGTCGTGCTGTGGGGCATCGGGGTGTTCACGTCCGCTTCGCTGGGCTGCGCGCTGTCGCAGTCGGTCGGGCAGCTCGTGCTGATGCGGCTGCTGCAGGGCCTGAGCGCCGGCGCGAGCATGGTGGTCTCGCGGGCGATCATCCGCGACATGTTCGCGCCCGAAGACGCGCAGCGCGTGATGTCGCAGGTGACGATCTATTTCGGCGTCGCCCCGGCCGTTGCGCCGGTGGTCGGCGGCCTGCTGCTGGTGCATTCGGGCTGGCACTCGATCTTCTTCTTCCTGACGCTCGTCGGCGGCGCCCTGTGGCTGCTCACCTCGCGCCTGCTGCCCGAGACGCTGCACGCCTCGCAGGCGCAGCCGTTCCATGCGCGCCACCTGCTCGCTGGTTACCGGCGGCTGGCCTCCAGCCCCCGCTTCCTGGCGCTCGCGCTCGCCTCCGGCGTGCCGTTCAACGGCATGTTCTTGTATGTGCTGTCGGCGCCGGCGTTCCTCGGGGAATCGCTGCACCTGCCGCCCACGCGCTTCTTCTTCCTGTTCCTGCTGACGATCGCCGGCATCATGGGCGGTGCCTGGTCCTCGGGACGGCTGGCCGGCAGGATCCGGCCCGCCGCGCAGATCCGCATCGGCTTCACCATCATGTTCGGCGTCGCCGCGCTGAACCTGCTGCTGAACCTGCTGTTCGCGGCGCGGCCGTGGTGGGCGCTGCCGCCGATCGGGCTGTTCTCGTTCGGCTGGGCGCTGGTGGTGCCGGTCGTCACCCTTCTGGTGCTCGACCAGGCGCCCGACTGGCGCGGCATGGCGTCGTCGCTGCAGGCATGCATCGCCAGCCTGGCCAACGCGTTCGTCGCCGGCGTCGTCTCGCCGCTGGTGATGCATTCGGCGGTCGCGCTGGCGCTGGCGTCGCTGCTGATGTCGTGCATCGGCCTGGGCGCGTGGCTCTGGGTCCGCAACAGGCTGGCCCCGCCGCCGGCGTGACCGGGCTCAAGTTCGCGCGGTTCGCGCCGATCTCATGGGGCACGCCGTCCGTCCGTGCGGAGCCCACCGCCATGAGCCTTCGATCCCTTTTCCCCCTCGTCGCCGGCGCCGCCGCGTGCGCGCTGGCGGGCGCCGCGCCGGCTGCTCCGCTGGAGTCGATGCCGAGCTCGCCCGCGTTCAAGATGGGCGTCAACAAAGGCGAGACCGGCGCGCCGGAGCCGACGCTGATCGGCGCCCGGCCGATCGAGGTCAAAGTTCCCGCGGGGGCGGGCGGCGAGAAAGCCGCCGAGAAGGGCCTCGGGAAGGGCGCCGGGAAAGGCCTTGAAAAAAGCGCCGAGAAAAGCGCCGAGAAAGCCGATGGGCCCGAAGCCAAATCGGGCGACCGCAAGGCCGCCGACGCGAAGCCCGGCGACAAGGCGGGCGAGGCGCCCGCATCGGCGGACCCGATGGACCTGCTGCGCCAGAAGCTGGCCGACAAGCTGGGCGCGACGCCGACGGCCGACGGCAAGTTCGGGATGCGCGTGTCCAACCGCGGCGAATCGGGCGAGAACGTCGTCACGGCCGTCCGTCCGGGCGCCGCCGCGGCGTCCGGCGGCCATCGCGCGCCGGCTCACCGTGCCCCGGCCGCGCCGGGCGGCGCCGGCAATGCGTTGCTGCCGACCCGCTGGGATTACGGGGGCGCGGCCGGCCCCCAGTCGTGGGGCAAATTGCAGTCCGAATTCAGCACGTGCGCGAACGGGTCGCGCCAGAGTCCGATCGACATCCACGGCGGCATCGCCGTCGATCTCGAGCCGATCAGGTTCGACTACCGTCCGAGCGCGTTCTCGGTGGTCGACAACGGCCACACGGTGCAGGTCAACGTCGAGCCCGGCAACGCGATCACCATCACCGGGCGGCGCTACGAACTCGTCCAGTTCCACTTCCACCGGCCGTCGGAAGAGCGCATCGAAGGGCGCCAGTACGACATGGTCGCGCACCTGGTGCACAAGGATGTCGACGGCCGTCTCGCGGTCGTCGCGGTGCTGCTCGACCGCGGGAGCGCGCAGGCCATCGTGCAGACGGTCTGGAACAATTTGCCGCTCGAGAAGGGCGACGAGGTCAAGGGCGGATCGAGGATCGACCTGTCGGAGCTGCTGCCCGAGGATCGGCGCTACTACACCTACATGGGTTCGCTGACCACGCCGCCGTGCAGCGAAGGCGTGCTGTGGATGGTGATGAAGCAACCGGTGCCGATCTCGCCCGAACAGGTCGCGATCTTCGCGCACCTGTATCCGATGAACGCGCGCCCGCTCCAGCAGGCCGGGGGGCGGCTGATCAAAGAATCCAACTGACCCCGGCCCGGGCGGCCGGCGGCAGCGCCGACAATCGGGGGATTTCACGGCGCGCTCCCGCGCCGCGCGGATCCCGTCCATGGCCAAGAAACCGACTCCGCCGCCCCACGTTTTCCTGAAGCCGCCCG
>JBEVLR010000361.1:0-5384 GCA_040509075.1 Burkholderiaceae bacterium
CTGCGATGCAGCAAACGCTGCGATGGTACGCCGAAACCCGCGCGCACGTTCACGGCGGCGGCGGCGGGCGTTCCGAGGCGGCTGCACGCCGCCTTCGACGCACTATGCGGCGCAAGCCGCGGGCGCGATCGACCGAACAGCGCGCGAACGGCGGGCGATTTCGGACGCCGGTCCGGCTTCAGTTCGGGCCGGTCCAGCCGACCCGGGGCGGGCGGTCGATCGATCAGGCTGAGACGGCCGCGATCGCCTTGGCCACATGCGCCAGGTTGCCGTCGTTCAACGCGGCGACGCAGATCCGGCCCGAATCCAGGCCGTAGACCCCGAATTCGGCGCGCAGCCGCTGCATTTGGGCCGCATCGAGGCCGGAATAGCTGAACATGCCGTTCTGTTCGACGATGTAGTTGAGGTTGCCCCGGATGCCCGCGTCGGCCAGCTGGTCGACCAGCGCCCGGCGCATGCGCTTGATGCGGTCGCGCATGCCGGCGAGCTCGGTTTCCCACTGCGTGCGCAAGGCCGGCGTGGACAGCACGGCCGTGACGATCTGCGCGCCGTGCGTCGGCGGGTTCGAATAGTTGGGGCGGATCACGCTCTTCAGCTGGGACAGCACGCGCGCCGCCTCTTCCTTCGACGAGCAGACCACGCTCAGCGCCCCGACGCGTTCGCCGTACAGCGAAAAGCTCTTCGAGAACGAGGTCGAGACGAAGAAGTCGAGGCCCGCGGCCAGGAACTTGTGCACGACCGCGCCGTCTTCGGCCAGGCCTGAGCCGAAACCCTGGTAGGCCATGTCGAGGAAGGCCACGAGCCCACGCCGCTTGACCGTCGCGATCACCGCGTCCCACTGGGCGGGCGTCAGGTCGCAGCCGGTCGGGTTGTGGCAGCAGGCGTGCAGGACGACGATCGTGCCGGCCCGCGCTTCGGCCAGCCTGGAGAGCATCGCGTCGAACGCGACGCCGCGCGTCGCCGCGTCGTAGTACGGATAGCTCTCGACGGGGAAGCCGGCGTTGTTGAACAGCGCACGGTGGTTTTCCCAGCTCGGATCGCTGATGAGCACTTTCGCCTGCGGATCGAGCCGTTTCAGGAAATCGGCGCCGACCCGCAACCCGCCGGTGCCGCCGAGCGCCTGCACGGTGGCGATGCGGCCTTGGCCGACGGCCTCGGCGGCGACGCCGAACACCAGGCCCTGCACCGCCTTGTCGTAGGCGGCGATGCCGTCGATGGGCAGGTAGCCGCGCGCCTTCTGCGCCTCGACGAGCTGCTTTTCGGCGGCGGCGACGCACGCGAGCAGCGGCAGCTTGCCGTTCCCGTCGCCGTAGACGCCGACGGTGAGGTTGACCTTGGCCGGGTTCTGGTCCGCGCCGAATTGTTCGTTGAGGCCCAGGATGGGATCGCGCGGGGCGAGTTCGACGTTGGCAAACAAGGACATGGTGAAGCTTCGATTCCTGCAAGGAGCTTGAAAAGCCCGGGTGAAGTCGCAGATGCGGAGGCGGGCGCGAAGCCGCGGCGGCGGGTGCGCGCCGGGTGCGCTACGCTGTGCGGTTCGTCGTCGGCGACCGACCACGAGCGACAGCCCGCCGATTTTAAAGCCTGCCCAAGGGATCCCCGATGCCGAATTCTTCTGACGCCATGCCGGAGCCGACGGCCGCCGGCTATGCGCACGCCGCGTCCGCGCCTCTGCCCGACGGCGAAGCGCCGCGCGGCGAGTTCGTGTCCTATCCCGATTCGCCGTTCCAGTTGTTCCAGCCCTATCCGCCGGCTGGCGACCAGCCGGCCGCGATCAGCCAGCTGTGCGAAGGCATTGTCGACGGCCTCGCATTCCAGACCCTGCTGGGCGTCACCGGCTCGGGCAAGACCTACACCATGGCCAACGTCATCGCGCGCATGGGCCGGCCGGCGATCGTGTTCGCGCCGAACAAGACGCTGGCCGCGCAGCTGTACAGCGAATTCCGCGAGTTCTTCCCGAAGAACGCCGTCGAATACTTCGTCAGCTATTACGACTACTACCAGCCCGAAGCCTACGTCCCGCAGCGCGACCTGTTCATCGAGAAGGATTCGTCGATCAACGAGCACATCGAGCAGATGCGGCTGTCGGCCACCAAGAGCGTGCTCGAGCGGCGCGACACGGTGATCATCGCGAGCGTGTCGGCCATCTACGGCATCGGCAAGCCCGAGGACTACACGCAGATGCGCTTCATCCTGCGCAACGGCGACAAGCTCGGCCAGCGCGACGTGATCGCGCAGCTGATCCGGATGCAGTACACGCGCAACGAGACCGATTTCTCGCGCGGCTCCTTCCGCGTGCGCGGCGACACGATCGACGTCTTCCCGGCCGAACATTCCGAACTCGCCATCCGCATCGAGCTGTTCGACGACGAAGTGGAGTCGCTGCAGCTGCTCGACCCGCTGACCGGGCAGATCCGCCAGAAAGTGCCGCGCTTCACGATCTACCCGTCCAGCCACTACGTGACCCCGCGCGAGCGCGTCGTCTCGGCGATCGAGGGCATCAAGCAGGAGCTGCGCTGGCGGCTCGACGACTTCGTCAAGGCGGGCAAGCTCGTGGAGGCGCAGCGGCTGGAGCAGCGAACGCGTTTCGACCTCGAGATGCTGCAGGAGGTCGGGCACTGCAAGGGCATCGAGAACTACACCCGCCACCTGTCCGGCGCGAAGCCGGGCGATCCGCCGCCGACGCTGGTCGACTACCTGCCCAAGGACGCGCTGATGTTCCTGGACGAGAGCCACGTGATGATCGGGCAGGTGGGCGGCATGTACAACGGCGACAAGGCGCGCAAGACCACGCTCGTCGAATATGGTTTCCGGCTGCCGTCGGCGCTCGACAACCGGCCGCTGAAGTTCGAGGAATTCGAGGGCAAGATGCGCCAGTGCGTGTTCGTGTCGGCGACGCCGGCCGACTACGAGAAGGCCCACGCCGGGCAGGTCGTGGAGCAGCTCGTGCGGCCGACGGGCCTGATCGACCCGACGGTGGAGGTGCGGCCGGCGTCCACGCAGGTCGACGACGTGCTGCAGGAAATCCGCGACCGCACGAGCGCTGGCGACCGGGTGCTGATCACCACGCTGACGAAGAAGATGGCCGAGCAGCTCACCGAATACCTGACCGAAAACGGCGTGAAGGTGCGCTACCTGCACTCGGACATCGACACCGTGGAGCGCGTCGAGATCCTGCGTGACCTGCGCCTCGGGGTGTTCGACGTGCTCGTCGGCATCAATCTGCTGCGCGAAGGGTTGGACATCCCGGAAGTCTCGCTCGTCGCGATCCTCGACGCGGACAAGGAGGGCTTCCTGCGCGCCGAGCGCAGCTTGATCCAGACGATCGGCCGCGCGGCGCGCAACGTCAACGGCCAGGCGATCCTGTACGCCGACCGGATGACCGAGTCGATGCGCAAGGCGATCGGCGAGACCGAGCGCCGCCGCGAACGCCAGATCGCGCACAACGCCGCCATGGGCATCACCCCGCGCGGGATCCGCAAGACGATCCGAGACCTGATCGACGGCGTCGCGGCGGAGCGCTCGGGCAAGGACGACCTGAAGTTCGCGCAGCAGGCCGCCGAAGTCGAGGCGATGAGCGAGAAGGACCTCGGCAAGCGCATCAAGCTCCTCGAGAAGCAGATGCTCGAGCATGCGAAGAACCTCGAGTTCGAGAAGGCGGCCCGGGTGCGCGACCAACTGGCGCTGCTGCGCGAGCAGGCGTTCGGCAGCGCGGGGCACGACACGAACGCCTTGCCGTCCGCGGCGGCGGCGCGCAAGGCGTGAGCGCCGGGGAAGCGGGCGTGCCGTCCTCCAAGACCCGGGTTTTGATGGTCTGCCTCGGCAACATCTGCCGTTCTCCGAGCGCCGAGGCGATGCTGCGCAAAAAAGCGCGCGCCGCGGGGCTCGGCGACCGGATCGAGGTCGATTCGGCGGGCACCGCCGATTACCACGTGGGATCGCCCCCCGACAGGCGCTCGATCCTGCACGGCGAGAAACGCGGGCTCGAGATGAAGGGCTTGCGCGGGCGCCAGGTGAGCCGTCTGGATTTCGAGCGTTTCGACCTCATCCTGGCCATGGACGGCGACAACCTTCGCGCCTTGGAGGGCCTGCGGCGCGCCGGCGACCGCGCCCGCATCGGCCTGCTGATGGCCTACGCCCCGGACGCGGGCTCGCGCGAAGTGCCCGATCCTTATGGCGGCGGACCCGGCGATTTCGAACGGGTGCTCGATCTGGTCGACGCGGCGGCATCGGGCCTCGTCGAAGCGCTGGGCGGGCGTTGAGCCGGCGACGCGCCGCAGTCTCCCGCGGCGTCGGTCAATCTCGACAAAATCGCTAGGCTTCTGGTATAATTGAGTAATTCGCTCGGAATCAATCAGGGGAATCAAGGGTATTCCTTTATTTGAAATTCTTGATCCGTTTCCGGGGCGCAAGCCGAGAAAAAGCGGGCCAATCGCGAGCCGCGAGGAATCACCCAAAACACTTTTCAGGAGAGCAACCCATGCGTTTGACCACCAAAGGCCGATTTGCCGTCACTGCGATGATCGATTTGGCCCTCCGCTCCAGCAATGGTCCGGTTGCCCTCGCTGCGATTTCCCAGCGCCAGCAGATTTCGCTGTCCTACCTCGAACAGCTGTTCGGCAAGCTGCGTCGCCACGAGCTCGTGGAAAGCACGCGCGGCCCCGGCGGCGGCTATTCGCTCGGCCGCGGCGCCGAGTCGATCACCGTCGCCGACATCATCGTCGCCGTCGACGAGCCGATCGATGCGACCGGCTGCGGCGGCAAGGAAAACTGCATGGGCGACGACTCCGGCCGCTGCATGACGCACGACCTGTGGGCCAGCCTCAACGTCAAGATGATCGAGTTCCTGGATTCGATCTCGCTGAAGAAGCTGGTCGACGAGCAGCTCGCCAAGGGCGTATCGATCGAGGAAGCGCCGGTTCGCCGCGCGATTTCGACCCAACCCGTCGTCAAGCCGATCAAAGTCAACGCGCCGAACTCGGTGTTCGCGCTCGGCAACGCCTTCTCCAAATGACGGCCTGCCGCCGCGGATTTGCGTCCGCGGCCTGCCGAGGTTCCTGCAACCCTTCCTGCTGACGTCCTCCCTTCATGACCCCGCATTTCCCGATCTACATGGATTACGGCGCCACCACGCCGGTCGACCCGCGCGTGGTGGATGCCATGATCCCTTGGTTGCGCGAGCACTTCGGCAACCCGTCCGCGCGCTCCCATGGGTGGGGTTGGGACGCGGAAGAGGCCGGCGCGCGCGCGCGCGGCCAGGTCGCGGCGCTGATCGGCGCCGATCAGCGCGAGATCGTCTGGACGTCCGGCGCCACCGAGTCGGACAACCTCGCCATCAAGGGCGCGGCCAATTTCTACAGCACGCGCGGCAAGCACCTGATCAC
>JBEVLR010000362.1:0-8378 GCA_040509075.1 Burkholderiaceae bacterium
GGCCGGCGCGCGCCGGCCGGGGCCGGGCCGCGAAGATTTCCGCGCCTCGCTGTACATGGAAGAGGCGGAAGACACGGAGAACGACCCCGACGCGGAAATCGCCCAACTGCAATAATTCGGGGATGGCCAAGCCTCCCCTGCCCTACCTGCGCGGCGCCGCGCTGCCCGAGCTGCTGAGCAAGCGCATCGTCATCATCGACGGCGCGATGGGCACCATGATCCAGCGCTACAAGCTGCAGGAGGCCGACTACCGCGGCGACCGGCTGCCGGATCATCCGAAGGACGTGAAGGGCAACAACGAGATGCTCCAGCTCGTCAGGCCGGACGTGCTGCGCGAGATCCATTCGCAATACCTTGCCGCGGGCGCCGACATCATCGAGACCAACACCTTCGGCGCCACCGGCGTCGCGCAGGAGGATTACGGCCTCGCGCACCTCGCGCGCGAAATGAACGTCGCCGCGGCCCGCCTCGCGCGCGAATGCGCGGACCGCCACTCGACGCCGGCCAAGCCGCGCTTCGTCGCCGGCGCGCTGGGCCCCACGCCGCGCACCGCCAGCATCAGCCCCGACGTCAACGACCCCGGCGCGCGCAACATCCACTTCGACGAGCTGCGCGCGTCGTACCGCGAACAGGCCGAGGGCCTGGTCGAAGGCGGCGCCGACCTCTTCCTCGTGGAGACGATCTTCGACACGCTCAACGCGAAAGCCGCCATCTTCGCGCTCGACGAACTGATGGAGGACAATGGCATCCGGATGCCGGTGATCGTCTCCGGCACCGTCACCGACGCGTCGGGCCGCATCCTGTCGGGCCAGACGGTGACCGCGTTCTGGCACTCGGTGCGCCATGCGCGGCCGCTGGCCATCGGCCTGAACTGCGCGCTCGGCGCGGCGTTGATGCGCCCGTACATCGAGGAGCTCGCGAAGATCGCCGACGACACCTTCGTCAGCTGCTACCCGAACGCCGGCCTGCCCAATCCGATGAGCGACACCGGCTTCGACGAGACGCCCGAAGTCACCGGCGCGCTGATGGAGGAGTTCGCCAAATCGGGCTTCCTCAACCTCGCCGGCGGCTGCTGCGGCACGACGCCGGACCACATCGCGGCGATCGCGCGGCGGGTCGGCGCGTATCGCCCGCGCGGGGTGCGGGATCCGCTGTTTTCAGGGCTGGTGCCGGGTTGAGGCGGGGGCGTTGCGGCCTCCTGCGAACCGGCTCCGCGTCGGCCGCCGGGCGCGGCGCGCGCGGCCCGGCTCAAGCGGGGAACCCGGCGGCGGCGTAGGCGGGCGGCCGATAATTCGGCGACAGCAGGCGCTCCACCTCGACGTCGAGCTCCTCCCTCAACGACTCGCTGGGCCTTTCGGTGATGGCGCCGTACATCTGATGGAGATCGGAGGCCAGCACGGCGCCCCTGAGGACTTCCGGCTGCTCCATGGCCATGGAAATGTTCTGGAACGCCGCCGCATCCAACACGTTCAGGCTGTATTCGGCGCCCTGGAGCACCGAAACGAGCATGTGTTGGACATGCGGCGCGTCATCGTCGAATCCGGCTTCCCGGGGCGTCACCGCCCGCAGCATCCCGATGTTCGCGCTGAAATCGTTCCTGAAGTCGCGCTCGTCGTCCGCATGCGTGGGCAGGGTCGAGAAAAGCATGTCCAGCGCCGCCATGCGGATTTCGATCGGCGCGTCCGTCAGCGCGCCGCGCACATCCTGGCGCGCGCGCAGCTTGGCGTCGCCCGAAGGGAGCGCGTTGATCGCGCTCAGGAACACGGCGTCGTCGTCCAGGAGCCGATCCCACGGCTGCGCGTCCCGGCAAATGTTCATGACCTTGCGGAAATCGCCTTCGTCCACCGAACCGCCGGCCTCCGCGGTGAAGTCCATGTTGAACAGGAGGACCCAGGCCAATTCGGGAGTGCGGCGGTGGATGGGCACCTGGTCGGCGGCGGCGAGGAAGGCGCCCAGCAGCGAAGATGCGCTCGAATCGAACGGGCTGGACGGCGAGTTCTGGTGGACGGCTTCGATGAACGCGACGCGCGATTCCTCCGGCAGCGCCCCCGTCAACGCCAGGCATCGGCAGGTCGCCTGCACGGGGTTGGGCAAGGCCAGGGAGAAGATCAGCGTCGGCATGACGACCGCATGAGCCTCGCGCCGTTCGGGCGGCAAGGTCGCGATCTCCCGCTCCAGCTTGTCGAACAAGCCGGGAAAGCACACCTGGCGGGGCGCCGCTTCGACCGAGACGGCTTGCTCGAACGGGGCGCGCGCCTCGTCCGGCAAGGAATCCGCCAGCGCCCGGCACCGATCCGCCGCCCGCGGCTGATCGGCCAGCGGCAGGAAGGGGATCAACCTCGCCATGGCGAACGCATGGTCCTCCCCGTCCTGGGGCGACAGCGCTCCGATCTCCTGCTCCAGCTTGTCGAACAAGGCGGGAGCGCGCCCGAGGCGGGCCTTGGCGGCCGCCGCGGTGTTTTTCTTCTCGGCGTGATCCACCTCGACGGCGGCGGCCAGTTCGGCCCGAAAGAGTTGCGCCTGATCGACGGCCGGCAGCCGCCGCGCGAGCATGCCGATCTGCTCGAGGGCGCTTTTCTTCTGGAACAGGTTCCCGCATTTCCCGACCAGCGAAAACATTTCCTTGATCACCATCGCCCGGACTTCGGGCTTTTGCGCGGCGGTCGTCGAAATCAGGCCTTTCAAAGCCGGCGTCGGATCCTGACCATGGAGTTGCGCCAACCTCACGACCAAGGCGGTGAGATTGACCGATCGCGGCGAGGACTGTCCGATGAACGGATCCTCGGGCATCGGCCATGGCAGGTTGGGCGGCGCGTAATTGCGGCCCACCTTCCGAGGGGTGTCGCTGAAATGCTCCATGTTTGGAAGCCACTGCGAAACGGCGTCGACGGTTCGGACCCCCGCGATCGCTTCGCGCCCCCGCAGCCCGGTGGCCTGCTGCTGGTCGGGCGTTTGCGTTTCATGAAGCCGCACGTGGCCGTCCGGCAGGGCCGCATGCAGGTTCGACGAGCCGGCCTCGCCCGAAAGCGGCACGCGACCCCGTGCCCCGAGGCCCGGGAACGATGCATCGGCGCTCCCCAGCGACCGGCTTCGCCGCCGGACGCCGAACGTCCCCGGCGGCAGGGGCGCACCGGAAGAGCCGGCCTCCGGCGACTCGGAGCCTGCGTTCAATTCGGTCGGCGCGTTCGGATTCAGCCGCATACGGGTGCTTCAAGAGCGGTGGCTGCGCCAGTCTGCGCCCGATTCCGCCGGCGCGAGACGAGCGTGCGAAGCGCGCGCACCACCGCCGAACTCTCTCGTCGGGTTTTGCAGCTCCGCAGGATCGGCGGGTTCGGAGAATCAGCCTTGATAAGGGAAGAGTTCGTAGCTCGAGGGGGGCGGCGGCCGCTGCAGCACGGCGTTCGGAACACGGAGTTCGACGCCCATGTCCAGGCATGCCTGCACGATGGCCCGGATCTTGGCCATCTTGTCCGAGTCCGGCTCATGTTTCGCGATCCACGAGGCCATGTGTCGAATGTAGGCGGCCACGGACTGATGGCGTCGCAGGCGGCGTCGGTCTTGCCGTCCTTGATCGCGTGCCGCATTTTTGAATTCCATGCCTCCCGCGCGGCGCTTCGCATGCGATTGCGCAGTCCCGCCGCGTCGGGCTGAACGTCCGACGGGGCGACGTGCGAATAAGCGGGGAGTTCCCCCTGCGCCGCCGAAGTCTCCAGGATCGCCCGAACGTCGCTCATCGCGTCACCGCTGTCCATTGATCGGAAAAAGCGGCGCCCGACCAAAGTCGGTGCCGATCTCGCTGACCGGCTCCAGGGTTCATGCGATCAGTGGCCTCCATCGTGGCTCGGGCGCCGCCCGAGACGTCCGATCGACGCGAACTCGTGCGCCGGAATCCGAAACATATTCCCCCAACTCTTCGCATCGGCGGCCCGCACGATCCGCGCGGCCCCGACGAGCTCATCGACCGGCGAAGCGGCCTCCCGTTCCGCTTCGAACAAATAGGCTTGCTCGAGGGCCGGCGATTCCCGCGCACGCATGCAGGTCGGCCTGAGCGCGTCTTTCTCGTCGAACGCATCCTTCATCCTGGCGCCAACGGGAAGGGGGCCTCGAGCAGGGGGCCGAAGCCGGTGTCCTGCGCGGGCGCGGGATGGCCGATGTCCCGGCGCGGACATCAAGCCATTCTTTCCAGCGCATCCAGGTTCGGCCGCACCTTCACCTGCGCCGGCGGCACCGCGCCGGTGACTTCGTAGTTCGGCAGCCGCGTGTTGCGCAGCGCCGGCACGGCCAGCGGCATGCCGGTGCGGCTGACCAGGCTCACGACGACGGGCGCCTTCGCGGAGGCGGCCCGGCGCACGACGAGCGCGATCTCGCCGCACTGCAACTTCACCCAGACGCCCGGCGGATACAGCCCCAGCGTGCGGATCAGCGCTTGCCCGACCTCGTCGGTGTGGCCGCCCTCGTCCAGCAGCGCGGCCTGCGCGGCGGCGGTCGCCGACGACGCGGCGCGGCTCCTGCGCGGGCTCAGGCGGGCGGAATAACGGTCGGCGCGGCGGATCAGCCGGGCGACGAATTCATGCGGCGGCCGCCCGGCCATCGGGCCCGGGGCGGCGCTGTGGTGCAGGCGCACGGCCTGCAGCCAGACCGGATCGTCGACGCCGATGCCGGCCAGCAGGTCGGCCGACCGCTGCGGGTGGTCGAGCAACGCATGGCGCTGGAATTCGCTGGGCGCCGAAGTCTGGCGCGCGAGCTCGTCCTGCGTCGAGGTGAACGCGATGTTCATCGTCAGCGCGGCGAGCGTCGACGCGTCGCGCCAGGCGGGATCCCAGCCGGGCAGCTGTCCGCAGGCGAGCGCGGCCAACACGCACACGAACAGGCTGTGGTTGGCGCTGTAGTCCTGGAATTCGTTGCTCGCATCGTGCATCAGGCGCATCAGCGCGCGGTCGGGGCTGCGGTCGACGAGCGTCGTCACGTCGTCGCGCAGCAGCCGCAGGCGCGCGACCCAGTCGGCGCCGCGCGGATCGGCCAGCAGCAGGCGCAGGCGCATCTGGAGGTTGGGCCAATCGAGCGGCCGGTCCGCCGCCGGGCGCGCGGCCGCGGACGGCGCCATCGCGACGTAGTCCGGGCTCGCGCTGGCGATGCGGCCGAGCGCGACGTCCTGGCGCAGCATCTGGTCGAGCTGGCCGGTGAACGCGCGCTTCACGTTCTCGGATTCGGCGGTGTCGATGAACAGGTCCCTGGCGCGCAGCAGCTCGAGCTGCTTCTCGGTCTGGATGGTCGTTCCGCGGGCCAGCAGCACCGCCCCCGACCCGTCGCGAACCGAGAACGGCAGCGGGCGGCCCAGGCGCAAGCCTTCGGAAGAGAGGGGAACGACCTTCATGGGAACCGTGGGCGGCAAAGGAGTGGGCCTGTCCGGGATATCGGTTGCGCGCGGTCGGGCCTTGAGGGGCGCCGCCTACAATTTGGCCCATGTCCATCGACCAGACCGCCGAATCCGTCACGCCCGCCGGCGGGCCGCCGCCCATGAAGCTGTCCGGCCTCGAGCCCGTGACGCTCGCGGCCGGCCACCTGTTCGTCAACATCGGCGAACGCACCAACGTCACCGGCTCGAAGGCGTTCGCGCGGATGATCCTGGGCGGCGAGTTCGAAAAGGCGCTCGCGGTCGCCCGCCAGCAGGTCGAGAACGGCGCGCAGATCATCGACGTCAACATGGACGAGGCGATGCTCGACAGCCAGGCCGCGATGGTCCGCTTCCTGAACCTGGTGGCCAGCGAGCCCGAGATCGCGCGCGTGCCGGTGATGGTGGATTCGTCGAAATGGAGCGTGATCGAAGCCGGCCTGAAATGCCTGCAGGGCAAGGGCATCGTCAACTCGATCTCGATGAAGGAAGGCGAGGCCGAGTTCCGCCGCCAGGCCAAGCTGATCCGCCGCTACGGCGCCGCCGCCGTGGTCATGGCGTTCGACGAAAAGGGCCAGGCCGACACCTTCGAGCGCAAGACCCAGATCTGCGGGCGCGCCTACCGCATCCGCGTCGACGAGGTGGGCTTCCCGGCGGAGGACATCGTCTTCGACCCGAACATCTTCGCGATCGCGACGGGCATCGAGGAGCACGACAACTACGCCGTCGACTTCATCGAGGCGACCCGCTGGATCAAGCGCAACCTTCCGGGCGCGAAAGTGTCGGGCGGCGTGTCCAACGTCAGCTTTTCGTTCCGCGGCAACGAACCGGTGCGCGAGGCGATCCACACGGTGTTCCTCTACCACGCGATCCAGGCCGGCATGGACATGGGCATCGTCAACGCCGGCATGGTCGGCGTCTACGACAACCTCGACCCGGCGCTGCGCGAGCTGGTCGAGGACGTGGTGCTCAACCGACGGCCCCGGCTGACCGGCGACGAGCCCCCCGGCGAGGCGGCGAAGACGCCGACCGAGCGCCTGCTCGACGTCGCCGAGCGGGTCAAGGGCGCGGTGCGCGACGATTCGGCGCGGCTCGCCTGGCGCGCCGGCAGCGTCGAGGAGCGGCTGTCTCACGCGCTCGTTCAGGGCATCACCGATTTCATCGCCGAGGACACCGAGGAGGCCTACCGGGCGATCCTGGCCGGGGGCGGCCGCCCGCTGCACGTGATCGAAGGCCCGCTGATGGCGGGCATGAACGTCGTCGGCGACCTGTTCGGCGCGGGCAAGATGTTCCTGCCGCAGGTGGTGAAGTCGGCGCGCGTGATGAAGTCCGCCGTCGCGCGCCTGGTGCCCTACATCGAGGAAGAGAAGCTGCGCATGGAGGCCGCCGGCGACGACGTGCGTTCGAAGGGCAAGATCGTCATCGCGACCGTCAAGGGCGACGTCCACGACATCGGCAAGAACATCGTCACCGTGGTGCTCCAGTGCAACAACTTCGAGGTCGTCAACATGGGCGTGATGGTGTCCTGCAAGGACATCCTCGACCGCGCGAAGGTCGAGGGCGCCGACATCATCGGGCTGTCGGGCCTGATCACGCCCAGCCTCGAAGAGATGCAGTACGTCGCCTCCGAACTGCAGCGCGACCCCGATTTCCGCGCGCTCAAGATCCCGCTGCTGATCGGCGGCGCCACGACCAGCCGCGTGCACACCGCCGTCAAGATCGCGCCGCACTACGACGGCCCGGTCGTCTACGTGCCCGACGCGTCGCGCGCGGTGGGCGTGTGCTCCGACCTGTTGTCGCGGGAACGCGCCGGCAAGTTCCGCGACGAGCTCGTCGCCGATTACGCCCGCGTCCGAGAACAGCACGCGAACCGCAAGCAGGTGCCGCTGGTCGACCTCGCGGCGGCGCGCGCGAACCGCGCGCCCGTCGACTGGGCCGGCTACGCGCCGCCGGCGCCGAAGTTCATCGGCCGGCGCGCGTTCAGGCAGTACGACCTCGCCGAGATCGCCGCGTGCATCGACTGGGGCCCGTTCTTCCAGACCTGGGACCTGGCCGGGCCCTACCCGAAGATCCTGTCCGACGCGGTCGTGGGCGACGCAGCGACCAAGGTGTTCGGGGACGGGAAGGCGATGCTCAAGCGCATCATCGACGGCCGTTGGCTCGCCGCGAACGGCGCGGTGGGCTTCTGGCCCGCGAACACGGTCGGCGATGACACCATCGAGGTCTACGCCGACGAGTCGCGCGCGGAAGTGCTGCTGGCCTGGACCCCGCTGCGCATGCAGACCGAGCGCCCCGTGATCCCCGACGGGCGCGGCGTCCCGGTGCGGCGGCCGAACCGGTCGCTGGCCGACTACGTCGCGCCCAAGGGCGTCCGGCCCGACTGGATCGGCATGTTCGCGGTCACCGCCGGCATCGGCATCGGCAAGCGCGAAGCCGAATTCGAAGCCGCGCACGACGACTACTCCGCCATCATGCTCAAGGCCGTCGCCGACCGGCTCGCCGAGGCGTTCGCCGAGCGCCTGCACCAGCGCGTGCGCACCGAGCTGTGGGGCTACTCGCCCGACGAGAAAATGTCCGTCGAGGACATGATCGCCGAGAAGTACCGCGGCATCCGGCCGGCGCCGGGCTATCCGGCCTGCCCGGAACACGGCGTCAAGCTCGACGTCTTCCGGGCGCTGGGCGCCGACGACGTCGGCATGCACCTGACCGAGAGCCTGGCGATGACCCCGGCGGCGAGCGTGTCGGGGTTCTACCTGTCGCATCCGGACGCGAGCTACTTCAACGTCGGGCGCATCGGCGAGGATCAGCTGAAGGACTGGGCGGCGCGCATGGCGCTGGACCAGGCTGCGGCGCAGCGGGCGCTGGCGCCTTCCCTGGGTTGATCTGCTACGCCTTGCCGCGCGATTCCAAGGCCCGGCGGGTTCGGCCCAACTCATCGGCGAGCAGTTGTTCCTTGGGCAGGATGGTCTGGTATTCGGCCGCCAAC
>JBEVLR010000363.1:0-4417 GCA_040509075.1 Burkholderiaceae bacterium
CCGCGGCGGACGCCGCGCCGTCCTTGCCGCGGCCGCGCGCCCGCTGCGCCTGCCAATCCTCGATCCCGCCTTCGTACTCGCGCCACCGGCCGGGGCTGACGTCGCCTTCCCACACCAGCGTGCTGGTCACGACGTTGTCGACGAAGCGCCGGTCATGGCTGACGAGGAACACCGTGCCGCCGTAGCCGGCGAGCAGGTCCTCGAGGAGCTCGAGCGTGTCGATGTCGAGGTCGTTGGTCGGCTCGTCGAGCACCAGCACGTTGGCCGGGAGGGCGAAAAGCCGGGCGAGCAGGAGCCGGTTGCGTTCGCCGCCGGACAAGGACAGGACTTTCGCGTTCGCGCGCTCGGGCGCGAACAGGAAATCGGCCAGGTAGCTCATCACGTGCTTGCGCGCGCCGCCGATCTCGACCCATTCGCTGCCGGGGCTGATCGTGTCGGCCAGCGTCGCGTCGAGCTTGAGCCCGGCGCGCATCTGGTCGAAATAGGCGATGTTCATCTGCGTGCCGCGCTTGACGGCGCCGCCGGTGGGCTCGAGCTGGCCCAGGATCAGCTTCAGCAAGGTGGTCTTGCCGCAGCCGTTGGGGCCGATCAGGCCGATCTTGTCGCCGCGCAGCACCGTCGTGTTGAAGCGGTCGATCAGCACGCGGTCGCCGTAACGCATCGTGACGTCTTCCAGCTGCGCGACGATCTTGCCCGATTGGCCGCCGGTGGCCACCTCCAGCCGCACCTGGCCGACCTGGTCGCGCCGCGAGGCGCGTTGGGCGCGCAGCGCCTCGAGGCGGCCGATGCGCGCCACGCTGCGCGTCCGCCGCGCTTCGACGCCTTTGCGGATCCAGATCTCCTCCTGCGCGAGCAGCTTGTCGGCGCGCGCGTTCGCGAGCGCTTCGGACTCCAGTTCACGCTGCTTGGACGCTTCGTACGCGCTGAAATCGCCGGGATAGCTGCGCAGCCGGCCGCGATCGAGTTCGACGATGCGGGTGGCCGTCGAATCGATGAACGCGCGGTCGTGCGAGATCAGGATCAGCGCGCCGCGGTAGCCGCGCAGCAGCTCGGCGAGCCAATCGATCGCGTCGAGGTCGAGGTGGTTGGTCGGCTCGTCGAGCAGCAGCACGTCGGGCGCCGCGACGAGCGCCTGCGCGAGCGCGACGCGCTTGCGCAGGCCGCCGGACAGCTGTTCGACCGGCACCTGCGGCTCCAGGCTCAAGCGGTGCAGCGTCTCGTCGACGCGGCGCTCCCAATCCCAGCCGCCGAGCGCCTCGATGCGCGTTTGCAGGCGATCCATCTCGTCGTGGTCGACGCCGTCGTGGCCCTCGAATTTCTCGCGCGCGTCCCTCGCCTCGGCCACGCCCTCGCTCACCGCGTCGAACACGGTGACGCGCGGCGCGAACGACGGCTCCTGCGGGACGTAGGTGCGGCGCAGGCCGCGCTCGACCTGCAGCAGCCCGTCATCGGGCTTTTCCATGCCGGCCAGGATCTTCAGCAGGCTGGATTTGCCGGTGCCGTTGCGGCCGATCAGCGCGACGCGTTCGGCGGCTTCGAGCGAAAAGTCCGCGCCGTCCAGCAGCGCGACGTGGCCGAACGCGAGATGCGCGTTGGAGACGGTGAGCAGCGCCATTCAGTCCCTTTCGCCGGAGCGGGCCCGCGGCGCGGCATCCGATGCGGCGCGCTCCAGCGCGTCGACGAACATCGCGGCGACGTCGAAGCCGGTCTGGTCGGCGATTTCCTGGAAACAGGTCGGGCTCGTGACGTTGATCTCGGTGAGCACGTCGCCGATCACGTCCAGGCCGATCAGCAGCAGCCCGCGCGCGGCGAGCTTCGGGCCGATGGCCGACGCGATCTCGCGTTCGCGCCCGGTGATCGCCCGCGCGACGCCGAGGCCGCCCGCGGCGAGGTTGCCGCGCACTTCGCCGCCTTGGGGGATGCGCGCCAGCGTGTGCGGCACCGGCTCGCCGCCGATGACGAGCACGCGCTTGTCGCCGTCGGCGATCTGCGGCACGAACTTCTGCACCATGATCGTCTGCGCGCCGCCCCGGTTGAGCGTCTCGATGATGCTGCCCAGGTTCATGCCGTCGCTGCCCACGCGGAAGATGCCGCTGCCGCCCATGCCGTCGAGCGGCTTCAGGATGATGTCGCGGTGCTCGCCGTGGAACGCTCGCACGTCGGCGGGCGCGCGCGTGACGAGCGTGGGGGCGATGAACTGCGGGAATTCGAGGATCGCGAGCTTCTCGGGGTGGTCGCGCAGGGCGCGCGGCGAGTTCAGCACGACCGCGCCTTCGCGTTCGGCGGCGCCGAGCAGATGCGTCGCGTAGAAGAATTCGGTGTCGAACGGCGGGTCCTTGCGCATCACCACCGCGTCGAAATCGGCGACGGCGTGGGCGACCGCTTCGGGCGCGGCGAACCAGGGTTCGGGGCTATGGCTGTCGACCCCCGTCAGCGTCAGCGGGCGCGCCGCGGCTTCGACGCGGCCGCCCCGCGACCAGCGCAGGTGCCGCGGCTCGGTGGCCCAGATCGCGTGGCCGCGCCGGCTCGCCTCGCGCATCATCGCGTAGGTGGAGTCCTTGTAGATCTTGAACGTCTCGAGGGGATCGGCAACGAACAGCAGCTTCATCGGAATACCTGGGTGATCTGGGGAGGCCCGCATGATCGCGCGGAGCGCATCGACGCGCGCCGGGCGCGGGTCTGCGGCGCGCCTCGGAAGCGGGCTTCAGGCCGACTTCGGCGCCGCGGCCCGCCAGTGTTGCACACCGAGCGCGGCGGCGCCGGCCACCACGCCCCAGAACGGCGCCCCGACGCCGCCCGGCGCCACGCCGGACAGCGTGACGACGAACGTCAGCGTCGCGGCATCGCGATGGCGTTCCTGCGCGAGCGCATTCGCCAGCGCGCCGCCGATCGTGCCGAGCAGCGCGAGTCCGGCGACGGCCACGACCAGCGCATGCGGGAACGCCGCCATCAGGCCGGCCACCGCGCCGCCGGCCAGGCCGATGAGCAGGTAAAACACGCCGGCGGCCATCGGCGCGACATAGCGCCGCGCCGGATCGCGATGCGCTTGCGGCCCCATGCAGATCGCCGCGGTGATCGCCGCCAGGTTCAGGCCGAACGAGCCGAACGGCGCGAGCAGCAGCGTCGCAACGCCGGTCGCCGCGATCGTCGGCGACACCGGTGCGGTGACCCCCGCGGCGCGCTGCGCGGCGACGCCCGGCAAGTTCTGCGAAGCCATCGTCACGATGAACAAGGGCAGCCCGAGGCCGATCGCGCCGGCGAGCGTGAATTCGGGCGCGACCCATACCGGACGCGCCCAGCCCCACTGGATGCCGCTCAGCGACAGGCGCCCGGCCGACGCGGCGATCGCGATGCCCGCGCCAAGCACGCCCGGCACCGCGAAGCGTGGCCACCATCGGCGGCCGGCGATGTACACCAGCGCCATCGCGCCGACCAGCAAGGCGTCGCCGCGCGCCGCCAGCGCGGCATCGAGACCGAACCGCGTGAGCACGCCGGCCAGCAACGCCGCGGCGATCGCGACGGGGACGCGGTCCATCACTTTCGCGAACAGCCCCGTGACGCCCGCGAGCGTGATCAGCACCGCCGCGACGATGAAGGCGCCGGTGGCCACCGGCAGCGTGACGCCGTGCGAAGCGACGAGCAGCGCCGCGCCCGGCGTCGACCACGCGGTCAGCACGGGCTGGCGATAGGCCCAGGAAAGCCCGATGCTGGTCAACCCGGTTCCCAAGCCGAGCGCCCACATCCACGACGTGGTCTGCATGGGCGTGGCGCCGAGCGCCTGTGCCGCCTGGAAAACGATGGCCACCGAGCTGGTGAACCCGACGAGCACGGCGATGAAGCCGGCGACCACGGCCGAGAACGAAACGTCTTTCAGCATGCGGCGGAGCGTACCCGACGAGGCCGCACGCTCGGCTTGTAGGACAACGCGCCGTGCTTCGTCGGCCAAGCCCGGATCGCGCCCGCGTCGCCCATGTCTGACGCAACTCGGCGCCTTGGCTGACATCCCGGCGAGCGGGACGCGCGTTAAATCACGACGGCTCGGCAGTTCGGGCATCGAGGAATATTCATGGAAACATCGACGATCAACGACACATCGGCGCGCGCAAACGCGCCCGCCTCCACGCCCGCGGGCGCCGCCGGCCGTTCCACATACCGCCGCGGTGTGCACCGCGGCATCTGGATCGGGGGTGGGTTGATGGCACTGACGATCATCGCGCTCGCCACCACGCTGGTCGTCAGGGGCAAGGGTTCCGACGACGGTGTCGCCGCCACGGCGATCCCGGGCGCGTCGGCCGATGCATCGTCCGTCGCGGCCGCCGCATCGCCGGATGCCGCCGCACCTGCCGTCATTCCGGTTCAAGGCCTTCATCGGGCGCCGCGGCCCGCCGATCACGGCGATGCAGACCGCTCGGCCGCG
>JBEVLR010000364.1:0-4045 GCA_040509075.1 Burkholderiaceae bacterium
CGGTGGACTTCACCAACCGCGTCATCTACTACGTCGGCCCGGTCGACCCGGTGCGCGACGAGGTGGTCGGCCCCGCCGGCCCCACCACCGCCACCCGCATGGACGGCTTCACCGAGATGATGCTGGCCAAGACCGGCCTCATTGCGATGGTGGGCAAGGCCGAGCGCGGCCCCGTCGCCATCGAGTCCATCAAGAAGCACAAGAGCGCCTACCTCATGGCCGTGGGCGGCGCGGCCTACCTCGTGTCCAAGGCGATCAAGTCGGCCAAGGTTGTCGGCTTCGAGGACATGGGCATGGAATCCATCTACGAGTTCGATGTGGTGGACATGCCGGTCACGGTGGCTGTGGTCGGCCCCGCGGGCCCCACGGATTCGTCGCGCACGGGGTCGACCGGGCCCACGTAATAGATCACGCGGTTCGTGAAATCGACCGGCAGCGCCTCTCCCTTGGCCAGCATGTCCTGGATGCGCTTGTGCGCGGCGTCGCGGCCCGTCAGCATCTTGCCGTTCAGCAGCAGCGTGTCGCCGTGCTTCCACGTCGCGACTTCGGCCGGGGTCAGCGAATCGAGGTCGACGCGCCGGCTCTTGTTGTAGTCGGGCGCCCATCGGACGTCGGGCCACAGGTCGAGGCTGGGCGCTTCGAGGAAAGCCGGCCCGGAGCCGTCGAGCACGAAGTGCGCGTGGCGCGTCGCGGCGCAGTTCGGGATCATCGCGATCGGCTGCGAGGCCGCGTGCGTCGGGTAAGTGCGGATCTTGACGTCGAGCACGGTGGTCAGGCCGCCGAGGCCCTGCGCGCCGATGCCCAGCGCGTTGACTTTCTCGTACAGCTCGATGCGCAGCTCCTCGAGCCTGCTGCCCGGGCCGCGTTCGAGCAATTCATACATGTCGATGTCTTCCATCAACGCTTCCTTGGCCATCAGCATCGCCTTCTCGGCGGTGCCGCCCATGCCGATGCCCAGCATGCCCGGCGGGCACCAGCCGGCGCCCATCAGCGGCACCGTCTTGAGCACCCAGTCGACCACGCTGTCGTTCGGATTCATCATCGCGAACTTGCTCTTGTTCTCCGAGCCGCCGCCCTTGGCCGCGACGGTGACGTCGACCTTGTCGCCCGGCACCAGCTCCACGTGGACCACGGCCGGCGTGTTGTCCTTGGTGTTCTTGCGCGCGAAGATGGGGTCGTCGAGCACCGAAGCGCGCAGCAGGTTGTCCGGGTTCAGGTAGCCCCGGCGCACGCCCTCGTCGACGGCGTCGGCGATCCCGCCGCCGAAGCCCTCGAACCTCACGTCCATGCCGATCTTGAGGAACACGTTGACGATGCCCGTGTCCTGGCAGATCGGGCGCTTGCCCTCGGCGCTCATGCGCGAGTTGGTCAGGATCTGCGCGATCGCGTCCTTCGCCGCGGGGCTTTCCTCGCGGGCGTAGGCGCGGGCGAGGTGGGCGATGTAGTCGGCCGGGTGGTAGTAGCTGATGAACTGGAGCGCGGCGGCGACGCTCTCGATCAGGTCGGCGGCTTTGAGGATCGTGGTCATGGGATTCTCGGGCTGGAGGCAACGCGGTGGGCCATTATCCGCCGCAGGGTTGCCGCAGCGCGGCCCTCGGACATGCGCCGGCGGACGGCGCGCCCGGGCGCTCAGCGCCGCGGCGCGTGGTGCGGCAGCAGCCGATCCGTCGCCGCGATGGCCATCGCCGACAGCAGGAACGCGACGTGGATCAGCGTCTGCCACAACAGCACCTTGGTGTCGTAAGCGCCGGCGTTGATGAAGGTCTTGAGCAGGTGGATCGAGCTGATGCCGATGATCGCGGTCGCGAGCTTGACCTTGAGCACCGACGCATTCACGTGATCGAGCCACTCGGGCTGGTCGCGGTGCCCGTCCAGGTCGAGCCGCGAGACGAAGGTCTCGTAGCCGCCGATGATCACCATGATCAGCAGGTTGGAGATCATCACGACGTCGATCAGCCCCAGCACGACGAGCATGATCACCGTTTCGTTGAGCGACGCGACCGCGGTGGCCGGAGCGCCGTCGTCGCCCGGCGCCGGGTGGTAGCCGATGCCCTGGACGAGGATCTGCAGCGCATGCCCGTCGCCGAAGGTCGCCTGCAGCAGATGGATCAGCTCGGCCCAGAAGTGCGCCACGTAGACGCATTGCGCCAGGATCAACCCCAGGTACAGCGGCAGCTGCAGCCAGCGGCTGGCGAAGATCAGGCGCGGCAGGGGGCGCAGGCGGGGCGTCGGCAGGGTCATGGTGCGCTGGGCGGCGGCGCGCAGGGGGCGGCGCCGGGCAGCGGATTGTAGGCGGCGGCTATCGGGACGGATTGCGCCGCGCGTCGCGCAGGCCCGACAGCTTGGCGTGGACGCCGTTGGTCCAGCCGAACCCGCATTGGGCGTCGTATTCGCCGCCGCCGCCGGGGCGGTCTTCGACGACATCGTATTTTTCGACCAGCCGGCCGGTTTCCCCGTACACCTTGTCGACGCAGGAGATCCATCGGTCCGCGATGGTCTCCGCCAGATCCCCCAGGGCGTAGCGGCGCAGGCCGTCGATGGCGATCCATTGGAGCGGCGCCCAGCCGTTCGGGAAATCCCATTGCTGCCCGGACCGCGTCCGCGTGGTGACGAGGCCGCGGGCCGTCAGCAGCCCCGAGGCCAACGCCTGCGCCACCCGCGCGGCTTGCGCGGGCGTCGACAGGCCGACGAACAAGGGCATGGCGGTCGCCGCCGTCAAATCGGCGCGCCGTTCGTGGCGCGTCCAGCGGAAATCCACGTAGTGGCCGGCGCGTTCGCACCAGAGGTGCCGATCGATCGCCCGGCGGCGCCCGGCCGCCAGCCGCTCGAAACGGCGCGCCGCGTCCACGTCCCCCGCACGGGCCGATCCGAGCGCGATCGCCTGTTCCAGGCCGTACAACAACGCGTTCAGGTCGATGGGCAGCAACGAGGTCGTCTCGATCGTCGACAAGCGGGCGGGATCGGCGCACCAGCGGCTGCTGAAGTCCCAGCCGCTTTCGGCCGCGGCGCGCAGGTCGCGGTAAACCTGCCGCGGATCGCGGCCGGAACATCGCGCCGTCAGCAAGTCTTCCCGGTAGGACTCCTCGCGCGGGTGGTCGCGGTCGTCCCAGAAGCGGTTCAGCAGGCTGCCGTCCCGCAGCCGGACGACCCGCGCGCAGGCGTCCCCTGCAGCCAGGTGTTCGGCGCCCGCCATCCAGTAGCGGTGCTCGGCCTCCAGATGCGGGAGGAAACGGCGCCAGGCCCCGCCGGGATCCGACGGCGAGAGCAGTTCCACCATCTTGAAGAAGAAGGGCGGCTGCGATCGGCTGAGGTAATAGGTCCGGTGGCCGTTGGGCACATGGCCATGGCGATCGATCAGGTCCGAAAAATTGCGGGCCATGGACGCCGCGAGCTCTCCGTGCCCGTCCTCGATCAGCCCCATCATCGTGAAGTACGAGTCCCAGTAATAGATCTCGTTGAAGCGTCCGCCCGGAACGACGTAGTCCCTCCCCAGCTCGAGCAGGCTCGAAGCGCGACGGATGTTGATCCCCGGCGCCGGCTCGCGGGTGAGCCGCGGCCACAGCGCCGCGATGTGGCCGCGGATGTCCGGATGGATGAATGCGGTCTCTTCGGCAGGATGCGGGGCCGAGAGATCGAAGTGCCTCTTGACGAAGTCGAGCAGGCGAAAACCTTCGCCGTCCTTTTCCGCGGAGTAATTCGAGAGGATGGTCCCGCGGTCGAACAAGGCGGTGGCGTCGACGAACGTCTTGCTGTCGAAGAAGATGCCCGAGGTCTGCACGTCGACGAAGAATTCGCCGAACAGGTCGAGCGGGGATCGGCATTCGTCGCGGCCCGTCTCGGGGGCGGATGTCCGGATCTCCGCCCGCGGCGCGGCCGGCTCCGGAACGGACGGAGCAGATCCGATGTCGCTTTCCAGCTCGAGAAGCATGTCCATGGCGCGTCCATCTTTGGTTTTTATGGAGCCGTGAGTTTGTGGAGGAGTCCGGGCCGCCGCGCTTGGCCGGCGAAGTGTCTGGCGGGAATGCGAAGCGGATCGGGATCGAGT
>JBEVLR010000365.1:0-3894 GCA_040509075.1 Burkholderiaceae bacterium
TGGCCAGCAGGTGCCAGGCCTTGCGCGCCCGCCGCGCCTGCGTGCGGGCCCGGGCGTGACGCGCACGCACGTGCACGCGGCGCACGAGCGCCGGCAGCAGCGCGGCGGCGGCCGCGATCGCGGCGACGGCGAAGCCGATGCGCCACGGCAGCGGCGCCGGCACGAGGATCGCGATGCCCAGCACGCCCAGCACCATCATGTCCTGCAATCGCAGCCACAGCAGGCTGGCGGCCGCGTCGGCCACGCGCACCTTCCAGCGGCGATGCAGCAAGAACGCGTAGCTCGCCTCGCCCGAGCGCATCGGCAGCAGGTTGATCGCGGCGTTGTGCAGCAGCGTGACCTGAAGGCATTCGCGGTAGCCCAGGCCCAGCGCCCGCAGCGTCCGCCGCCACTCGACGCGCAGCCTGCCGGCGCGCAGCGCGTAGGTCAAGCTCATGCCCAGCGTCGCCGCGATCCAGCCGGGCCAAGGCACCGTGGCGGCCCGGTCGGCGAGCAGGCGCCACGGCGTGAAGGCGGCCAGCGCGGCCAGGAGGAGGGCGCCGGCGGCGACGCTGGCCGCGGCGATCCAGCGGGAGCGGCCCATCGCCTCAATACGGCGGGACGACGGCGCGGCTGCCCGCGCGCCACCAGCGGAGGGCGCCCATGAGCGCCACGAGCGCCAGCACGATCTGCAGCGGCGCGGCCAGCGGGTAGCCGGGCAACAGGTTGCGCGCCCATTTCCGCTCGACGAGGCCGGTCGCGTCCAGCAGGGCGGGCGTCGCGGCGATGCAGAACGCGCAGGCCAGCAGCCCCGCCGCCATCAGGCGCTTGCCGAGCCGGCGCGTGAGCAGGCGCGTCATCGCGTCCACCGGCCACGCGTGCGGCGCCAGGCCGCCGAAAACCAGGCCCAGGCCGCCACCGAAAAGCGCGTCGGCGGGCCAGTGCGCGCCCACCGCCAGCCGAGACAGCGCGATGCCGAAGGCCAGCAACGTGACCAGCGCCAGGCCGAGGTTGGACGTGAGCGGGCCGTCGACGGCGCCGCGCTCGGCGCAGCGGCGCCGTTCGGCGACCAGCACGGCCAGCATCGCGAAGGCCATCGCGCTGTGGCCCGAGGGCATCGAGCCCGCGGTCAGCGGCGTGCCGACGACGTTCAGGCGCTCCGCTCCGAGCGCCAGGAACGGGCGCGGCGAAGGCAGGTGGTGCTTGATCCAGCCAGCGGTCAGGCCGCCCAGCGCGATGCCCCACAGCAATTGCGCGACGCGCTCAGGCGCATCCTCGGCGAACGCCGTGAGATAGATCCAGGCCGACAACGCCAGCCCCGCGACGCTCAGCGCCGACCACGTCGCCGGCGCGAGCGGGCCGAGGCCGTTGATCACGTGGAACAGCGATTCGTCGAGCGCGGCGTCCGCGTGCAGCGCGAGGCCCGCGGCGATCGCCAGCACGCCTGCGCCGAGCATCCCGAAGTCCCAGGCCACCGCCTTCGACGGCGGCGGCGGTGGGGCGGCGGCGGCAGACATGGGGGGCGATTGTATCGACGGCAGGGGGTGCCGCCGGTTTGCCGCGGGGCGAGCGCCGCCGCGAGAATGCGCCCGACGGGAATCTCCTCCATGAGCCGCTCCAAGCCCATCACCCTCGACCATCTTCGCCGCTACGCCGTCGCGCGCACGCTGTTCCCGCCGACGACGCTGCAAAAGGCGATCGAGCGCCTCGGTTTCGTGCAGGCCGACCCGATCCGCGCGCCTGCCCGCGCCCAGGACTTGACGCTGAGGCTGCGCGTCAAGGGCTACCGGGCCGGCGATCTCGAACGCCGCTATCCGCGCCTGGACGTCGAGGAGGATTGCCTCGTCAATTACGGCTTCGTGCCGCGTAGCCTGCTGCCGCTGATGCACCCGCGCACGGCGCGCCGCGCTTGGGACGCCGCCACCGAACGGCACGCCGCCGAGGTGCTGGCGTTCGTCCGCGCGCGCGGCGCGACCCATCCGCGCGACGTCCAGCAGGCGTTCGATCACGGCCGCGCGCCGAGCTGGGGCGCGGCGGGGACGCTCAATGCGAGCACCTCGCTGCTCGACGGCATGCATTACCGCGGCCTGCTGCGCGTCGTGCGGCGCGACACGGGCACCCGCGTCTACGAAGCCGTCGACCACCCGCCGGCCGACGACAGCTCGGACGCCCGCCATGGACGCGCCCGCGCGCTCCTGCGGCGCGTCGTCGACAAATACGCGCCGCTGCCGTCGGCCTCGCTCGGCTACCTGGCGTCCTTGCTGGGATACGGCGCGCCGCACCTGCGCGGCGAGACGCGCGCGCTGGTCGCCGAGCTGCGCCGCTCGCTGCCGCGGACCGAGATCGACGGCGTCACCTGGCTGTGGACGCCCGGCGAAGACCCGGCCGCCGCCAAGTGGCGCGTCGACGGCGACCGCGCGCTGCTGCTCGCGCCCTTCGATCCGATCGTCTGGGACCGGCGCCGTTTCCGGCTGCTCTGGGGCTGGACTTACAAATTCGAGGCCTACACCCCGGCGCCGAAGCGGACCATGGGCCATTACGCGCTGCCGCTGCTGCGCGGCGAGCACGTGGTCGGCTGGGGCAATGCGGCGGTGCTCGACAAAGCGCGCCTGCAAGCCCATGTCGCCTTCGTGGACGGATCGCTGGCCCGCGACCGCGCGCTGGCGGCGGCGCTCGATGCGGAGTTGAGCCGGATGGCGGTGTTCCTCGGCTTGGACGAAGCGGCCTACCTCCGCCGATGAGGGCTTGCCGCGTTCCTCCGCAGCCGCCGTCGACAACGATGTCAGCGCCGGGACACGGCGCCATCGGCGCAACGACCCCGCCAAAACAGTGCAGGACTTGGCTAGTCGGGGGATTTTGATCGTGCCGCGCCATGGTCAAAATGTGGCGGAACAACGATAAACGAGACCGAGGCGGCCGCCGTCGGCGGGCGGCGTTCGAAGCGCCGCTCAGGACGAGCGGCCGCTCCGCCGGACGAACGGCGGCCGGAAACGGTCATCACGAATCATTTTTGAGGGCTCCATGGAAGGCAACAGACTGAGGCGTCCCGCCAAGCAGGCGGGCGCGCGTGACAGCGCATCGGCAGGTTCGGCGGTGCCCCCGGCCGCGGCGCAGCCGGTCGCCCACGACGGTCTGGCGCAGGCGCGCCTGGAGCTCGACGCGCTGAAGGCGGAGCTCGCCTACCGCGGGCCCGAACGCCGCAACGGGCCCGGCGCGGGCCTGGCCAAGCTGCTGGCCAGCGTGCTCGACGAAGTGGACTACGGCCTGCTGCTGATCGCCGCCGATGGCCAGGTCGTGCATGCCAACCACGCCGCGCGGACGGAACTCGCGGCGACGAAATTGCTGCGGCTCGAAGGGCGGCGCCTGGCCGGCCGGTCGAGCGCGGTGCAACGCGCGCTCGACGAGGCGCTGGTGGCCGCGCGCGACGGCGGCCGCCGCAAGATGCTGAGCTTCAAGCCGGACGACGCGTTGTCCGAAGGCAAGTCCTGCGACCTGTCGATCGTGCCGCTGCCGGCGGCGTTGTCGGCCAACCACGCGGGGCACGCGGTGCTGATCGCCATGCCGCGCAGCCGCATCGCCGAGACGCTGTCGGTGGACGCGTATGCGCGTGAGCTCGGGCTCACGCGGCGCGAGCAGGAGGTGCTCGCCGGCCTGTGCGAAGGCCTGCGCGTCAAGGAGATCGCCGCGCGGCTGGAGATCGGGGAGGAGACCGTGCGCAGCCACGTCAAGCGGCTGAAGGCCAAGACGGGGTGCGCGGGCATCGTCGACATCGTCAACCAGCTGTCGCGCCTGCCGCCGATGGTCGGCGCGTTGCGCCACCACCAGTGACGCGCGCGGCCGCGCGGCCGATATAATTCCCACCGATCCCGAGGAGCGTTGCGAGGCCGGGCCGCCCGACGGCGGCCGACCGGCCCC
>JBEVLR010000366.1:0-7198 GCA_040509075.1 Burkholderiaceae bacterium
ATGCGTTCGACGTCCGGCCGCGCTGGCCGCTGACGCAAGCTTGACGGCCCGGGCGCCGTCCGGCGCGCGGGCGGGGCGATCGTCAGCTCGGGCGGCGGCGCAGCAGGAGGCCGACGATCCCGAGGCCGGCGACCATCAGCGGCATGTTGCCGGGCTCCGGCACGGTGCTGGCGATGCCGCCTTCGATGCCCACGGTCAGGCCGTGCCAGTATTCGGGCGTGGTGTCGGTGAAGCTGATCATCGAGTAGGTGCCCAGCAATTCGATGACGCCGTGCAGTTCGCCCGAACCGGTGAAGGAATCGGACGTCGGCGAGCCGTAGGTGCCGCATCCCCAGTAGCCGCAGCCGGAGCTGAGGTACTGGATGTCATAGGTCTGGGTGTCCGCGCCGCCGCCGAAAGTGACGTTCGCGCCGTTCCAGCTCACGAAGGCGATCAGCGGATTGACGACCGCCTGCGAAAAAGTGATCACGCTGGTGCCGCCGGCGTTCAGCCCGACCATGTCGGACGTGGACGGCGCATTCGAGACGGTGGCGCTGACATAGGGCGTCGACGGCGATTGCCAATAGTTGAAGCCGCCGTTGTTGATCTGCGCGAAGGAATACTGGGCGCCGCTGTACGAGACGCCGACCGACGTCGCGCCGACGAGCACGGCGCCGTCGACGGTCGACTGCGTCGTCGAAGTCCAGTCGGCCCAATCGACGGTGCCGGCGTGCGCGAGCGATGCGCCCGAAGCGATGGCCGCCAGGGCCAGGGAACGAGCGATGGCTTTCATTTGCATGGCCTCTCCTTCGGGTGGGGCGCCACGCTGTCGGTGTGCGCCTGCGCGCCGGAATCGGCGGGCTGGGCGGACTTTAGGGCTCGGACGGACAGCCGAACATCCCCGCTTTCGGGGGCTTTCCCGCGCCGGCCGCGCATTTTTCCCGGCGGCGGCGGCCGCTGCCGCCGGGAAGCCTCCGATTTCCGCGGGCGGCGTGTCGTGCGGTCAATCGACCGCGAGCTGCGTGGCGCTGGCGTGGCGCTTGGCGAGCGTGAGCGTCAGCACGCCGTTGTCGAGCCTGGCTTGCGATGCGGACTGGTCGATCTCCGACTGCAGCACGAAGCTGCGGGCGAAGCGGGCGGCGGCGCGTTCCTGCACGATCGTGCGTTCGGCGGGCTTGTCGGGGCCCTGATCGGCCGTCGCCTCCGGGGCCGTTTCGGCGGCGCGCGCTTCGGCGACGATGCTGACGCGGCGGCCGTCGATCGAGACTTTGACGTCCTCGCGCGCCACGCCCGGAACGTCGAGGGTCACCACATAGCCGCCGTCGGATTCCGCGACGTCGATCGCCGGGCGCCGGGCCGGCGCGCTGTCGGCGAGCGGGCGGCTGAAGAGGCGGTCGAACGCGTCGTCGAACAAACGGTCGAAACCGTGGGCGCGAGGGGAGGCGCGGCGGGAAACGGAAACGGGAACGATGAACATGGTGTTTCTCCATTGGAAAAGAGGCCGTGGACGATGCGCTTCGGTGCGGTTGTAATCACCGCCGCGGCGCATGACCCGCAATTGGCAGCGGCCCGAGACGTTTCAAGAGCCTTTTTTTTCCGGCGGCGCCTCTTGAAAACCGCGTTCTGTCCATCACGGTGGGCGCCCGCCGCTCCGGCGCGGGCGGGGCGGCGCGCGTGTGCAGGCAAACGGCCGCGAATCCGAGATGGGCTATACTCCCGCAGTTCTGCGAACGGTCGGCTGCTTGAATCAAGCGTCGGCCGCCCAGCAGCTCAAAAGCACGCCCCGGGTCGGTTTCACTCGGGTGCGCAAGTCGTCAACGAAACCGTGCAGGCCCGTGCCGAAGGCTTTTCTTCGCCGACGTCGGGCTGCGAATCCGGGGTCCGTCCCGGCCGAGCGCTGCCGGTTTCCGCTCTCCTACAGGAAATCTCATGGCAGAACTCAACAAGGCCGAAGTCGTCGCCGCCCACGCTCGCGGCACCGGCGATACCGGCTCGCCGGAAGTCCAGGTCGCGCTGCTGACCGCCCGCATCAACGCGCTGACGCCGCACTTCAAGCTGCACGCGAAGGACCACCACGGCCGCCGCGGCCTGCTGAAAATGGTCAACTCGCGCAAGAGCTTGCTGTCCTACCTGAAGAAGACGGACGCCGACCGCTACACCGCGCTGATCGCCAAGCTCGGCCTGCGCAAGTAAGGCAAGGATGAGTCAACACCCCCAGGCTGCGTTGCCGCCGTCCCCACAGGGGGTTGAATCGAGCGGCGCAGCCGCATCGACTCGAGAGAGCCTGTCCGGATCCTCCAGGACAGGCTTTTCGCGTTTGGAGCCCGGCCGTCGCAGCACGGTTGCCGATGTGTCATTCCAATGGAGTTCCGGCGCGCGTCCGGGCGCGGGGAATCCCGCTGGAATGGCATCGAGCCGCCGAGACCGCCTGCTCCCGTCTTTCGCGCCACGATACGGCGCCCAGCAAACCTCGGAGAAATAACAAAATGAGCATGTTCAACAAAATCACGAAGTCGTTCCAATGGGGCGCGCACACGGTCCGCATGGAGACCGGCGAGATCGCCCGCCAGTCGACCGGCGCCGTGCTGGTCGACATCGAAGGCACCGTGGTGCTGGCCACCGTCGTCGCCAAGCGCGAAGCCAAGCCGGGCCAGGATTTCTTCCCGCTGACCGTCGACTACATCGAAAAGACCTATGCCGCCGGCAAGATCCCCGGCAGCTTCTTCAAGCGCGAAGGCCGGCCCAGCGAGCTCGAGACGCTGACTTCGCGGCTGATCGACCGCCCGTGCCGCCCGCTGTTTCCGGAGGGCTTCTTCAATGAAGTCCAGATCGTCGTGCACGTGATGTCGCTGAATCCGGAAGTCGATGCCGACATCGCCGCGCTGATCGCCTCGAGCGCGGCGCTGTCCGTCTCCGGCATCCCGTTCGCCGGGCCGATCGGCGCGGCGCGCGTTGGCTACGTGAACGGCGAATACGTGCTGAACCCGGGCAAGACCGAGCGCCTGAGATCCAAGCTCGACCTCGTCGTCGCCGGCACCGAGGCGGCCGTGCTGATGGTCGAATCCGAAGCCGACCAGCTGCCGGAAGACGTGATGCTGGGCGCCGTGGTGTTCGGCCACGAGCAGGGCAAGGTCGCGATCGAAGCGATCCACGACCTCGTGCGCGACGCCGGCAAGCCGCTGTGGCTCGAGACCGGCGAATGGACGCTGCCCGTCAAGGACGAACCGCTGATCGCCAAGATCGCCGGGCTGGCGCAAGCCAAGTTCGACGCCGCCTACCAGATCCGCAGCAAGCAGGCGCGCACGCAGGCGCTGCGCGTCGCCTCGGCCGAGGTGAAGGCCGCGCTGGCCGCCGAAGACGCCAAGGTCGACCCGGTCAAGGTCGACGCGATGCTGTTCGACATCGAGGCGAAGATCGTCCGCGGCCAGATCCTGGCCGGCGAGCCGCGCATCGACGGCCGCGACACGCGCACCGTGCGCGCGATCGAGATCCGCACCGGCGTCCTGCCGCGTGCCCACGGCTCGGCGATCTTCACGCGCGGCGAGACGCAGGCGGTCGTCGCGACGACGCTCGGCACCGAACGCGACGCCCAGACCATCGACGCGCTGGCAGGCGAATACGCCGAGCGTTTCATGCTCCACTACAACATGCCCCCCTTCGCCACCGGCGAGACCGGCCGCGTGGGCAGCCCGAAGCGCCGCGAGATCGGCCACGGCCGCCTCGCCAAGCGCGCGCTCGTCGCCGTGCTGCCTTCGAAGGAGGACTTCCCGTATTCGGTGCGGGTGGTCTCCGAGATCACCGAGTCGAACGGTTCGTCGTCGATGGCGTCGGTCTGCGGCGGCTGCCTGAGCCTGATGGACGCGGGCGTGCCGTTGAAGGCGCACGTCGCCGGCATCGCGATGGGCTTGATCAAGGAAGGCGGCCGTTTCGCGGTGCTGACAGACATCCTCGGCGACGAGGATCACCTCGGCGACATGGATTTCAAGGTGGCCGGCACGACGCAAGGCATCACCGCGCTGCAGATGGACATCAAGATCCAGGGCATCACGAAGGAAATCATGCAGGTCGCGTTGGCGCAGGCCAAGGAGGCGCGCCTGCACATCCTGGGCAAGATGGTCGATTCCGTCGGCGCCGCCCGCACCGAGGTGTCCGAATTCGCCCCGCGCCTGTACGTGATGAAGATCAATCCGGAGAAGATCCGCGACGTCATCGGCAAGGGCGGCGCGACCATCCGGGCGCTGACCGAAGAGACCGGCACGCAGATCGACATCGGCGAAGACGGCACGATCACGATCGCCTCGACCGACGCCGACCGCGCCGCGCAGGCGAAGAAGCGCATCGAAGAGATCACCGCGGAGGTCGAGGTTGGCAAGGTCTACGAAGGGCCGATCACCAAGATCCTCGACTTCGGCGCGCTGGTCAACTTGCTGCCCGGCAAGGATGGCCTGCTGCACATCAGCCAGATCGCGCACCAGCGCGTCGAGAAAGTCACCGACTTCCTGAAAGAAGGCCAGGTCGTCAAGGTCAAGGTGCTCGAGACCGACGAGAAGGGCCGCGTCAAGCTGTCGATGAAGGCCTTGCTCGAGCGTGACGACCAGGGCGAGCTCCAGGTTCACTGAACGGCCGGGCCGACGCCGGGTTCCGCAACGTGCATCCCAACGCCCAGAGTGCGCCGACCATGCGCGCCATCGAGATCGCCGGTTCCGGCGGTCCCGAGGTGCTGCGCGAGGTCGCGCGCGCGCGGCCGTCCGCGCGTGCGGGCGAGGCGTTGATCCGGGTCGCGGCATCGGGCGTCAACCGTCCCGACGTGCTGCAGCGCAAAGGCCTCTATCCGGTGCCGCCCGGCGCCTGCGACCTGCCGGGGCTGGAGGTGGCGGGAACCGTCGTCGACGGCGATTCGGCGGCGCTCGCCGAAGCGGGCTTCGCGCTCGGCGACCGCGTGTGCGCCCTGGTGGCCGGCGGCGGCTACGCTGAATATTGCAGTGCGCCGATCGGCCAGATGCTGCCCGTGCCGCCGGGCTTCAGCGATGTCGAGGCCGCGGCGCTGCCCGAGACCTTCTTCACCGTCTGGTCGAACGTGTTCGATCGCGGCCGCCTGGTGGCTGGAGAATGGTTGCTGGTGCAGGGCGGAACCAGCGGGATCGGCGTCGCCGCGATCCAGTTGGCGCGCGCGTTCGGCGCCAGGGTCCTCGCCACCGCCGGTTCGGACGCCAAATGCGCCCGCTGCCTGGAGTTCGGCGCCGATTTCGCCGTCAACCATCGAACCGGCGACTTCGCCGCCCGCGCGCTGGAAGTCACGGGCGGCCAGGGCGTCGACGTGGTGCTCGACATGGTGGCCGGCGACTACGTCGCGCGCGAAATCGGTTGCCTGGCCGAGGACGGCCGCCTCGTGATCATCGCGGTGCAAGGCGGCGCCAAAGCGCAGATCGACGCCGGTGCGGTGTTGCGCAAGCGGCTGACGATCACCGGCTCGACGCTGCGCCCGCGTCCGCCGGGGTTCAAGGCGGCGATCGCCGCGGCGCTGCGCTCGCAGGTGTGGCCGCTGCTCGCGACGCGCAAGGTGGCTCCGGTGATCCAGCGGGTTTTCCCCGCGGCGCAGGCCGCGCAGGCGCACGCGGCGATGGAGCAGGGGGATCACGTCGGCAAGCTGATGCTGACGTGGGTTTGAACGCATTCAACAAGATCATCTACATGCGCAGGAAAATCGTCATAGGCAATTGGAAGATGCACGGCTCGCGCCCGCGGAATGCGGAGTTGCTGGCGGGCATCGCGGGCGCTCGTCCTTTCGGCTGCGACGTCGCCGTCTGCGCGCCTTTCCCGTATCTCGGCGAGGTGGGGGCGGCATTGGCCGGCACCGAGATCCGCTGGGGCGCGCAGGATTGCTCCGCGCACGCGCTCGGCGCGTTCACCGGTGAAGTCTCGGCGGGCATGCTGGCCGAATTCGGTTGCCGCTACGCGATCGTCGGGCACTCGGAACGTCGCGCGCTGCATGCCGAATCCGACCAGCTCGTCGCCGACAAGGCCAGGGCCGCGCTGGCTGCGGGCATGACGCCCGTGGTGTGCGTCGGGGAATCGCTCGCGCAGCGCGAGCAGGGGTTGGCGCACGACGTGGTCGAGCGCCAGTTGTCGGCGGTCGTCCACGCGCTCGGGCATCGCGTCGGGGAGATGCTGGTGGCTTACGAGCCCGTGTGGGCGATCGGCACCGGCGTCACCGCGACGCCCGCGCAGGCTCAGGAAATGCACGGACGGATCCGCGCCCAGCTGGAAGCCGCCACCGAACATGCCGACAGGATGCCTCTGCTGTACGGCGGAAGCGTCAAGCCCGACAACGCCGAAACCTTGTTCGCGCAGCAAGACATCGACGGCGGATTGATCGGCGGCGCCTCGTTGAAAGCGGCCGATTTCGTCGCCATCTGCCGCGCGGCGGGCTAGGACGGAACAACCTCACGCTCATTTCGGAGTACAACAAAATGCAAATCTGGTCGAATCTCCTCTTTGTCCTGCAGATCCTGTCGGCCGTCACGATGATCGGTCTCGTGCTGATCCAGCATGGGAAGGGCGCGGACATGGGGGCGTCGTTCGGCAGCGGCGCATCCGGCAGCTTGTTCGGCGCGACCGGCAGCGCGAACTTCCTGTCGCGTTCGACGGCGGTCTGCGCGACGGTCTTCTTCGCGGCCACGCTGGGCCTGTCGATCATCTCGACGGGGCGCGGCTCCGAACGCGTCGATTCGAACCGCCTCGACAACGCGCTCGCCGCGCCCGCGGTGGTGGCGAGCGCGCCGGCAATGCCTTCGTCGGCGCCCGCCGTCGCGCCGTCCGCCGCCGCGTCCACGGTTCAAGGCATCCCGACGCGCTGACGCAACTCGCTTTCCAATTTCTGTGCCGCCTCCAGGCGGACACCGCTTGTTCCGCTATAGAATATGAGGCTGTTCAGCGAGCGATCCTCAAGCGATCTGGACGGTTATCGAAGGATGGCCATGAGCCATTCGGGCCGACGTGGTGAAATTGGTAGACACGCTATCTTGAGGGGGTAGTGGCGAAAGCTGTGCGAGTTCGAGTCTCGCCGTCGGCACCAAATGCTTGTTACGGGCGTCCGCAGCGCCCCGTGGCGGAGGGCACGAAAGCTGCTCTTGTCACGTACCGCGGGCGCCAGAACACCTCCAGCTGCCATGAACCTCGAACCCTACCTGCCTGTCATCCTGTTCATGCTGGTCGGGGT
>JBEVLR010000367.1:0-3430 GCA_040509075.1 Burkholderiaceae bacterium
GATCACCACGCTGGCGTTCCCGGTGGCCTTGCGGTCGCTGATCGACGGCGGCCTGGGCCCGCCCGGGGCCGCGCCGGGCGCCGGATTCGGCGCGGGCGACCCGAGCGCGCTGAACGGCGCCCGCATGATGGCGCTGCGCGATCACTTCCTCGCGCTGTTCGCGGTGGCCGTCGCGCTCGGCGTGTTCTCGGCGCTGCGCTTCTATTCGGTCACCTGGCTCGGCGAACGCGTCACCGCCGACTTGCGCACCGCCGTCTATTCGCACGTCGTGCGCCAAAGTCCCGCCTTCTTCGAGAGCAACGCCACGGGCGAGGTGCTGTCGCGCCTGACCACCGACACGACGCTGGTGCAGCAAGTGGTGGGGTCGAGCTTGTCGATGGGCCTGCGCAACGCCGTGATGGGCATCGGCGCGATGGCCATGCTGATCGTCACCAATCCGACGGTGATGACGGAGGTCCTGGGCATGCTGCTGCTGGTGGTCGCGCCGTCGATCGTTTTCGGGCGGCGCGTGCGCAAGCTCAGCCGCGCGAGCCAGGATCGCGTCGCCGATTCGAGCGCGATCGCCGCCGAAGTGCTCAACGCCGTCCCCGTCGTGCAGAGCTATGCGCAGGAGGCCCGCGAGGCCGAACGCTTCGGCGCCTCCACCGAAAACGCGTTCGAGACCGCGCGCAAACGCACGCGGGTGCGCGCGATGCTGGTCGCGTTCATCATCAGCGCCACGTTCGGCGCGCTGCTGTGGGGCCTCTACCAGGGCACGCAGGCGGTGGTGCATGGCGAAATCACCGCCGGCCATCTCGGAGAGACCGTGGTCTACGTGGTGCTGCTGGCGGGCAGCGTCGCGGCGCTGTCGGAGGTCTACGGCGACCTGTTGCGCGCCGCCGGCGCGACCGAACGCCTGATGGAGCTGTTGGCCGCGGCCTCGCCCGTCGTGGATCCGCCGCGGCCCACCGCCCTGCCGCCCGCGCGGGCCGGCTCCGCCGTCGAGCTGGAGCGCGTCCAGTTCCACTACCCGTCGCGGCCGCTACACCCGGCGCTGACCGAGTTCTCGCTGTCGGTGAGGCCGGGCGAGACGATCGCGCTCGTCGGCCCGAGCGGCGCGGGCAAGAGCACCGTGTTCCAGCTGCTGCTGCGCTTCTACGACACGCAGGCCGGCGCGGTGCGGGTCGATGGCGTGGACGTGCGCTCGGCGGCGCTGACCGAGCTGCGCTCCCGCATCGGCATCGTGCCGCAGGACAGCACCGTGTTCTCGGCCAACGCGCTCGAGAACATCCGCTACGGCCGGCCGGACGCGAGCGACGATGAAGTCGTCGCGGCCGCGCGCGCGGCGTTCGCCGACGAGTTCATCACGCGGTTGCCCGACGGCTACCGGACCTTCCTCGGCGAGCGCGGCGTCCGCCTGTCGGGCGGCCAGCGCCAGCGCATCGCGATCGCCCGCGCGATGCTGAAGAACCCGCCGTTGCTGCTGCTCGACGAAGCCACGAGCGCGCTCGACGCGGAAAGCGAGCGCATGGTGCAGGCCGCGCTGGAAGCCGCGATGGCCGACCGCACGACGCTGGTCATCGCGCACCGGCTCGCCACGGTCCAGAAGGCGGACCGCATCATCGTGATGGAGCAAGGCCGCATCGTCGAAGAGGGAACGCACCTCGAGCTGATGCACCACGACGGCCTGTACGCGAAACTCGCCAGAATGCAGTTCCATACGCCGCATCTCATCCACCCGGCCACTTCCGCGCAGCCGGAAGCGGCCTGAGCCACACCCGCCATGCCGACCGATCCCGACGACATCGATGCGCTTTTCGACGCTCCGGCGCCGCCGCCGCAGCCGGCGCCGGCCTTCCCGAACCCGATGGCCGCGGATCCTTCCGCCGAGAATCGCCGCGAGCAACGCGTCAAGGTTTCGTGGCCGGGGCGCGTCCAGGTCCCGAACGGCCGGGTGATCGAGCTGCGCGTGCGCGATCTCTCGGAAAGCGGCGTCGGCCTGTTGACCGACGTCAACATCCCCGCCAACTCGGTGCTGAACTTCGCGATGGGCGTGCCCGGCCTGCACGATCCGACGAAGATCACGCCGGTCTCCGGCACGATCAAGACGACCTATCTCGTGCTGCAGGGCAACGACCTGTGCTGCGGCGGCATGTGGGTCACGCTGCCGGAGGAGTCGCGCGAGCTCCTCAACAAGTGGATCCGGCGGTTGAGGAAGTAGGTCACTTCCACCAGTGCGCCGGCCCGGTCGGGCCGCCCGCCGTCGGCGCCGCCCCGTCGTAGTCGAACAATCGAGGCGAATCCGAACGCCCCAGCGGCGGGAAGGTGTGGCTCCGGCCGTCTCCCCGCATCGGGTCCGGCCCCTGATCGAGCCCATCGGAAAAATTCAACGGAATCGTCGCGGCCCGCTCCCGCGACGTCTGGGCGATGGCGACGTCGGCGTCGTATTTTCTCAAGAGCTTCCTGACCGCGTCATGTTGGCTGAACGGCGATCTTGCGCCTCGGCGAGCGCGGTCCATGTCCACGTCCCCTTTCACGTCGACATATCCCAATTCCGTCAATTCGGCGTGCAATTCCGCCGTCAGCTCACCGACCCTGGCTTCCGACTGCAAGCGCAGCTGCCGCACCGGATTCAGTTTTCGCACCGCGGCATCGTAGTCCCCCAACAGCTGCCGGACCTCGTCGTGTCCGCCGGACGGCGAATCCGCATCCCGCCGCGCCCCTTCCATGTCCACCTCTCCGTCCTGGTCGACATAGCCCTGTTCCGTCAGATCGGCGTGCAGGTCGGCGGTCAGATCCTCGACTTTCTGCTCGAGCTGCGCCGCATATTCAAGTTTCGGCTGCAGTTTCTCCGCAATGAATTCGACCATTCCCGGCGTCACCGCCGCGTCGGCCTCCGTCACCGCGGTCGATTTCTTGAGTTGGGTCGCCACGTACAGCGCCGCCATTTGGGATTGGAGCCCCACGAAATCCATCGGCGGCGGCTCGTTCGGCGTGGGGGACTCCTCGGTCTTCGACCCCGATGGCCTGGCCGGAAAATTGCGCGCTTCTATGATTCCGCCGCGGTTCCCATGGACGCCGGCGGCCGAGTTCGGCGAGGCCGACCCATGTTCGTCGACGATTGGATTTTGCGAGCCACGGACATGACTCGGCAGGCTGGAGGAGATGTCTGATTGCATCGAAGCGGCCGGAGGAGTTCAAAAGCCACCGCATCGTATGAATCGTCCGCGCGAAGCGCCTCTTCATCTGCGAAAACAACGCCGCGAAAACGAAGATTGGCGCCGATGCTGCGAAAAGACGAACCCCAGTCCGAATATTCCCTCGCCCTGGGGTTTGCACGAGTCTGCGGAAACCGCGCGCTGACGAATGATAGGGAGGCGTCGGCGTCGCGCCGCGGAACGACCCGTTCCGATTCGGGAGCTATGGCCGCCGCCCCTATGGAGACATCACC
>JBEVLR010000368.1:0-4523 GCA_040509075.1 Burkholderiaceae bacterium
CGCCCGCTCCAGGCGGGGCCGCCGATCATCCACCACCCGGCGCCAGGCCGGGCGTGCGATCAGAAGTTGTGGACGAAGCCGAAGTTGAACGACTTGTCGCCGGTGCCGTCCGCCGTGGCGTTGCCGACCCGGAAGGTCGCGCCATTGTCGTTGTTGATCTTCGCGAACGAGGTGTAGACCGACGTCCGCTTCGACAGCGGATAGATGTAGCCGACGGCGTACTGGCCGGCGTCCAGGTTGGTGGACGTCCTGTCGTTGTGGTGGATGTACGAAGCCATCAGGTCGCCGCCGCCGAGCGGCACGGTCACGCCACCGAGCAGGTCGAGCACATCGATGCTCGCCAGCCCCGTCGGGTCGCCGTTGCTCTTCTGCGCCAGCGCGTGCACCTTCACGACGCCGAAGTCGTAAGCGCCGCCGAACAAGTAGTTGCGGCGGGCGGTTCCCTGACCGTTGAAGTTGTCGACGTCATAGAACGTGAAGCTGGCGTACGCGGGCCCGGCCGCATAGGTCAGCGCACCGCCGACTTCACGGTTGGCCTTCCAGTTGCCGGTCTGTTCTCCGAACGAGATTTCGCCCGACGCCGTGAAGCCGGCGAAATCCGGCGTGGTGTACTGGAACGAGTTGTTCAGGCGCAGGCCCGACTGATCGATGATGTTGTCGGCCCGGCCGGCGAAGCCGGTGCCGAACGGATCGATCGTGGTCAAGTTGCTGTAGCCGAGGCTGTATTGGCGGCCGGCGCTGACGGCACCGAACGCGCCGGTCAGGTCACCGTGGGCCTGCCGGCCCATGAAGTTGTTGCCGCCGGTGCAGAAGTTCGCCGCGCCGGCGTTGCTGTCGGCGCAGTAGCCGGTTTCCAGCTGGAACGCGGCCTTCACGCCGCCGCCGAGATCTTCGACGCCCTTGAAGCCGATGCGCGAGCCACCGGTCACGCCGGAATCGATGCGGACGGACTTGCCGTTGGGGCCACCGCTGTCGAGGACAGCGCCCAGGTCAACTTTGCCGTACAGGGTGACCGAGGACTGAGCGTTGGCGGCGCCGGTGACGGTGGTGAGCACTGCGAGAGCGAGCAGCGATTTTTTCATTTCGAATATCTCCTAGGGTTAACAAGAGATTCCAGTCGAGGTACTGTTGAGCGATACTTGTAGTCTCGCCGGAAAACCGCACTCTCTTCGGAAGCTGGATGTATTCCACCAGACGGGCCTTCCGGTTGCAAAGATTCGGGGGGAAATCGCGCCGCATCGTTGTCAGCCAACAACGATGCCGACAGCGTGACGACAGGGTCGACGATGCGGCCGACCACAAGCGCGCCTGGCGATCGCTTATCGTGGCCGCATGGAATTGAGCCTCGCCGATCGTTGGCTGTGCGGCTTGGAAGCGGCCTTGCGAACGTTGACGGGCACGGTGCGCGCGGAGCGCGCCTCGCCCGCGCACGCGCCCGTGCATGAATCAGCCACGACGGCGTCGGACGCGGTCGCAGCGGGAGCGGGGGTGCTCCCCTCCGTTTCGCTCGCGAGCGTCGACCTGACGCCTGAAGAGCGCCGCTTGTCCGGCTCGTTGATGCGCGTCAATCATGTGGGCGAAGTTTGCGCGCAAGCGCTCTATCAGGCCCAGGCGCTGGCCACTTCGAACGCGGACCTGCGTGCGCAAATGGCGCATGCGGCGCGCGAGGAGATCGATCACCTCGCCTGGACACGGGCACGGATCGCCGAGCTCGGCGATCGACCGAGCCTGCTGAACCCGCTCTGGTTCGGCGGCGCATTCCTGATCGGGTTGATCGCCGGCCGGCTGGGTGACCGGATCAGCCTCGGCTTCGTCGTCGAAACGGAGCGCCAGGTGCACGCGCACCTGGCGAGCCACCTCGGACGCCTGCCGCGCAACGACGCCGCGTCACGTGCGATCGTCTCGCGCATGCAGGAGGACGAGGCCGCGCACGCCGCCGCGGCGCAACGAGCCGGGGGCATCGAACTGCCGGCCGTCGTTCGGGCGACGATGCGGCTCGCCGCCCGAGTGATGACGACGACGGCGCACCACCTCTGACTCAGGCACGTTCGACGAGTTCGAAACTGGTGGTGACCTCGGCCGTCTTGCCCAGCATGATGGTGGCCGAACAGTATTTGTCGTGCGACATCGCGATCGCCCGCTCGACGGCCGACGTCGGAATGGCGCGGCCCGTGACCACGAAATGGAGGTGCAGCCGCGTGAACACCTTCGGGTCTTCATCCGCGCGTTCCGCCGTCGCCTTGACCTGGCATCCCGAGACGTCGTGCCGGCCGCGGCGCAGGATCAGCACGACATCGTAGGCGGTGCAGCCGCCCGCACCGGCCAGCAGCATCTCCATCGGACGCGGCGCGAGACCGCGACCGCCGCCGTCGGGCGAACCATCCATTGCCAGCAGGTGGCCGCTGCCGGTTTCCGCGGTGAAGGCCATGCCGCTCGCGGGCAGCCAATTGATCGTGCATTCCATATGTCGAATCCCGAAGTCGACGGCGCGCGACCGCGCCTGAGGGGATTGTGCAATGCCGGCCAGGCAGCCCGCTCTGGGCGGCCGGGCCCCGGCCCGCAGGGCGTGACATTTGAGCCGCCATCTCCATCAATGGGCGAGAAGATATATTGCGGTGCAACATTTCCTGGGCTAGACTAGCTCCATTGTCGATGCGAAAGTGGGTTCCAGCGGTGCCGAACGGTGCCGAACCATTGCGCAGCGACGGCAGGTTGTCTCCTCCACCTCCTCAAAACTGGTGGATTCAGGCCCGCAGCTGTGAAGCTTCGGGCCTTTTTCTTGTCGATCCCGGCGGCGCGCCCACGCGGCGTCCGCGCGCCGAGAATTCGCCCGCGCGGGCGGACTTATCATCGCGCGCCCGCCGAACCAACCAGGACCGAAGCCGATGGCCGCCGCACGAGCCCCCCGTGAAAACCTGACCGATCCGGCCGGTTCGACCGCTCCGGGCGCGACGGCGCCGCTGTCGAAGAGCGCACAGGCGATCGCCGGCGCCTATCTGCGCAGGATCCTGACCGCGCGCGTCTACGATGTGGCCGTCGAGACGCCGCTCGAACCGGCGAAGAGCCTGTCGCTGCGCATCGACAACCAGGTGCTGCTCAAACGCGAAGACACGCAGCCCGTCTTCAGCTTCAAGCTGCGCGGCGCCTACAACAAGATGATCAACCTGCCGCCCGCCGCATTGCGGCGCGGCGTGATCTGCGCGTCGGCGGGCAACCACGCGCAAGGGGTCGCGCTGAGCGCCAAACGGTTGGGCGCGCACGCGGTGATCGTGATGCCGGTGACGACGCCGAAAGTCAAGATCGACGCCGTGCGGGCGCTCGGCGGCGAGGTGGTGCTGCATGGAGACAGCTATTCCGACGCCTTCGACCATGCGAGCGGCATCGAGAAAAAAGACGGCCTGACGTTCGTCCATCCGTTCGACGATCCCGACGTGATCGCCGGCCAGGGGACGGTGGCGATGGAGATCCTGCGCCAGCACCAGGGGCCGATCGACGCGGTGTTCGTGGCGGTGGGCGGCGGCGGGCTGATCGCGGGCGTAGCCGCCTACATCAAGTCGCTGCGGCCGGAGATCAAGGTGATCGGCGTGCAGGCGCGGGATTCCGACGCGATGGCGCGCTCCGTGCGCGCGGGCAGGCGCGTGACGCTCGGCGAAGTGGGCCTGTTCTGCGACGGCACCGCGGTGAAGCTCGTCGGGGCCGAAACGTTCCGCGTCGCGCGCGCCCTGGTCGACGATTACGTGCTGGTCGACACCGACGCCGTCTGCGCCGCGATCAAGGACGTGTTCCAGGACACGCGCAGCATTCTGGAGCCCGCCGGAGCGCTGGGCGTCGCCGCGATCAAGCAGTACGCCGCGGCCCACGGGCTCAAGGGCAGGACCTTCGTCGCCGTCACCTGCGGCGCGAACATGAATTTCGACCGCCTGCGGTTCGTCGCCGAGCGCGCCGAGTTCGGCGAGCAGCGCGAAGCGCTTTACGCGGTGACGATTCCGGAACGGCGCGGCAGCTTCCGCCGCTTCTGCGCGCTGATCGGGCCGCCCGGCGCCGCGCCGCGCCAGGTCACGGAGTTCAACTACCGCATTTCGGACGGCGACGAGGCGCACGTCTTCGTCGGCCTGTCGATCGCCAGGCGCGGCGAAGCCGAGAAGATCGCCCGCCGCTTCGAACGCCACGGCTTCCCGACCGTCAACCTGACCGGCGACGAGCTGGCGAAAGAGCACGTGCGCCACATGGTGGGCGGACGCAGCGGGCTCGCGCGCGACGAGCGCTTGTTCCGCTTCGAGTTCCCCGAGCGGCCAGGCGCGCTGATGCGCTTCCTCGACTCGATGCATCCCGAATGGAACATCAGCCTGTTCCACTACCGCAACCAAGGCGCCGACTACGGCCGCATCCTGGTCGGCCTGGTGGCGCCCCGCCGCGACGATGCGGCGATGGCCGAATTCATGGAATCGCTCGCCTATCCGTGGGTCGAAGAGACCGACCACCCGGTCTACCGGCTGTTCCTGAAATGACCCGCCGGCGAAGCG
>JBEVLR010000369.1:0-8186 GCA_040509075.1 Burkholderiaceae bacterium
CCACGAGGGGTTGCGCACGTCCGGACGTGTCCATCAGCAGCGTCGCGCGCCAATCGCCCCCGTTGGGCAGAAGGCGCGCGCAAGCCATGAGACAGGCTTGGGCGACCGCCTGATCCGAGGCGGTTTCGTCCGACAGCCGCTCCCGAAGTTCATGGCGCAGCGTCGTTTCGTCTTCGAAACGCAGCCGCATCCAGGGCCCCAGCGAGATCGTGCGCGTCCGCAAATGCCGACGGATCTGGTTGAAGCGGGGGCGTTTGGCGGAAAGCTGCTGGGTGTCCGGGGTGTCGGCCAGGGTGTCGGCGAAAGTCATGGCTTGATTTTTAGATGAGAATAATTCTCATATACAAACAAGAAGAATTCCCATGACTTCCCGAAGGGCAAACCGTCGGCGGCTGACGTCCGTCGACCGCCGTGGGATGCAGTCTCTACGCGAGGCTGTCGTGCACGACTTTGAACACCGACACGACCTCCGCCAGCCGGGCCGCCTGCTGGCGGAGGCTTTCGGCGGCGGCGGCGCTTTCTTCCACCAGGGCGGCGTTCTGTTGCGTCACCTGGTCGAGCTGCGCCACGGCATGGCCGATATGGCCGATGCCCGACGACTGCTCGGACGTCGCGCTGGAAACCTCGCCGATGAGCAGCGTCACCCGCTGCACCTGCTCGACGATCTGCTCCATCGAAGCGCCGGCCTCGTCGACTTGCCGCGCGCCCACTTCGACGCTGTCGACGCTGGCGCCGATCAGCGACTTGATTTCCTTGGCGGCATCGGCGGAACGTCCGGCCAGATTCCGCACTTCGCCGGCGACCACCGCGAAGCCGCGTCCTTGTTCGCCGGCGCGCGCCGCTTCCACCGCGGCGTTCAAGGCGAGGATGTTCGTCTGGAAAGCGATGCCGTCGATGACGCCGATGATGTCGGCGATCTTCTTCGAGGACGTGGCGATGTCGCGCATCGTCGCCACCACGGCCGCCATCGTCTCGCCGCCCTTCGTCGCCGCGGTCGACGCTTGCGCGGCCAGCACGTTGGCTTGTTGGGTCGTCTCGGAATTGGTCTTGACGGTGCTGGAAAGCTGTTCCATCGAGGCCGCGGTCTGCTGAAGATTGCTGGCCTGTTCTTCGGTGCGTTGGCTCAGATCGGCGTTGCCGGTCGCGATCTGCGCCGAGCCGGTGGCGATGTGATCGCTGCTGTTGCGCACCTGGCCGACGATCCGCGACAAGTTCCCATTCATGCGCTGCATGGCGGCAACGATGCTGGTGGTGTCGCCGGCGCGGATCCGGAAATGCCGGCCGAGATCACCTTCGGCGATGGCGTTGGCGATTTCGACCACGTCTGCCGGTTCGCCGCCGAGCTGGCGGGCCAGGCCGCGGCTGATCCCCCAGGCCGTCAGCCCGCCCACGGTGGTGGCGCCGAGCGACATCAGGGTCAGCAGCAAGATGGCCGAGTCCACGTCGGCCCGGGCCTTGTGGCCGAGCGTCGACGCCGCTTCCCGCTGCATGTCGATCGCCCCGTCCAGCGCCTTGAAGTAGGCCGACTGCAGGGGCCTGACTTCCTTGATCAAGGTTTCGGTCGCCTCGGTGTCGTGGTCGGCGATCGCCAGCGAGATCACTTTCTCGATGCCGGCGCTGTAAGGGACGTAGGCCGAACCGATGGCCTTCAACGCCGCGCTTTCCTCGTCGCCCCGCATGGAGACGGCCAATTCCTTGATCAATTCGCCGCTTTTGGCCACGGCTTCGGCCACACGCTTGCGTTCCGATTGGATCTCGCCCGGGTTGTGCAACAACACCATGTTGCGCACGGCGCGCGCGCCCAGGTTGGCGTCGTCTTTCAGATCGTTCAGCTGGTTGACCTTGACCATGCGGTCGTCGATGAGCGCGCCGACCGTCGAGGTCAGTCCATGCAGGCTCATCCAGCTGTAGCCTGCCTGCAGCAGGCCCAGAAAAACCAAGACGGCGAAACCCAGGCCGAGTTTGGTCGCGACGTTCATCTTGTTCAGCATCTGAATGTTTCCCCCGAAAAAATGGCGGCCGGAGCAAATGCACGCTGAATGCGGACATTTGTAACCTTCCATGACGAATGTCGGGTTGGATATCGGTCCGGAAACACTGGAATTGAGCGGTGCTTCGTGCCCTTTTCATGGAATGGCGCGTCCGCTTCCTGGATCGGGGCGGCGCGGCTTCGCCGGACGCGTCACCCGAGGTCGGGCGCCTCGCGGCGGATCGCCTCGAAACGATCGCGATATTCGCCGCGCAACACGCGCCGCAGTTCGGCGGAGGCGAAGCGCCGGCGTTCGTCCGCGGTCTTGGGCTGCAGCGGGGCCACCGCGACGGGCTTGCGGTCGTCGTCGAGCGCCACCATCGTGAAGAAGCAGCTGTTCGCGTGGCGCGAACGTTGGGTCAGGATCTCCTCGGTGATGACCTTGATGCCGACCTCCATCGAGCTGGTGCCCGTGTGGTTGACCGACGCGAGGAACGTGACCAGTTCGCCGACGTGGATCGGTTGGCGGAACATCACCTGATCGACGGACAGCGTCACGACGTAGCGCCCGGCGTAGCGCGCCGCGCAGGAATAGGCGACCTGGTCGAGCAGCTTCAGGATCGCGCCGCCGTGCACGTTGCCCGAGAAGTTGGCCATGTCCGGCGTCATCAGCACGGTCATCGAAAGCTGGTGGGTCGGCATCGAAGTGGGAGTGTCCATGGGCGCAAGTCCGGTTGGAAGGAGAGGGGGCGAGGTTCGCGGCGGGTCATGCGACGGCGGCGGGCGCGACCGAAGCGCCCGCGACGGCGTGCCGGCGCAGCGCATCCGCGACGAAGCCGTCCGCTTTCATCTCTTCGACGAAGGCGCCCAGCGCGGCGGCGGCGGCGCCCCCGCGGCGCTTGGCCACGCCCATCGCCTGGCGGATCACCATGAATCGGCCCGGCAGCAGGCGCAGGCCGGCCCGGCGTCCTGCGGCCGCGGCAAGCTGCTGGCGGATGCCGCCCGCGACGTCGGCTTCACCCGCGACGAGGGCCTCGACGACATCGGCCGCCGTCGGCACGCGCACGAAATCGAGATTCTTCGTTTCTCGCGACAAGAACAAATCATAGGCGCTGCCCCGGCCGACGGCGATGCGCGTGCCGGCGCGGTCGACTTCGTCGTTGGCGTGCAGCGCGGAATCCGCGCGCACCAGATAGGCGCCTTCGATCAGCGCGTAGGCATCGGTGAACGCGATCGCGGCGGCGCGCAGCGGATCGATCGCGAAGAAACCGACGTCGGCGGCCCCGGAGGCCACCGCGTCGACCGACCGGACAGCCGCCGCGGATTCGATCGTCTCCAGCGGCACATCGAGACGCGCGGCGAGGGCGTGCGCGAGATCGACCGACACGCCGCGCGCGCGGCCCGTCGCGGGATCGGTCATGGCGAGGATCGGATTGCCCAGGTTGATCGACGCCCGCAGCCGGCCGGTCGGCGCGAAGGCGGCCACCAGCGCGGCATCGGGAACGAACGAGGTGGTGCTCATCGGGGAAACCTCCGTGCTCGCGCACTCCGGTGCGAGCGCCTTCGGAACGGCCGGCGGCGCTCATGGCGCGATTCTGAAGCAACTCGGCGCCCGATGCCCGGCCGGCTCGAGCTGCGGTGCGCGTTACAGGTGAAACGAGGCGCGAACGAACCAAGCCGGCCTGGATCCGTCCTATCGGGGCAGGGGCATGATCCGGAATCGGTGTGAAGGCTGTAAGAATCCGCCCGTCTGCGCCGACTGAAACGTCATCCCCGCAAACTCTTGGAAGGCACGCCATGCCCATCGCCCGACGAACCGCGCTCTTGTCCAGCATCCGTTGGCTGTTCGGCGGCGGCGTCGCCGCTTCCGTGTCGGCCTGCTCGCGCGCCGGCGCGGCGCCGCCGGCCGCGCGTTTCGAAGTCGAGATGACCGACGCGCAGTGGAAGGCGAAGCTGTCGCCGCAGGCTTACGACGTGTTGCGCCGCGAGGGCACCGAAACGCCGTTCACGAGCCCCCTCAACGACGAGCACCGCAAAGGCACGTTCTCGTGCGCCGGCTGCGCGCTCGGGTTGTTTCCATCGGAAACGAAGTTCGACAGCCACACGGGCTGGCCGAGCTTCTGGAAACCTTTGCCCAATGCGGTGTCCAAGCAGGTCGACACGACCTTCGGCATGACCCGCGACGAGATCCATTGCCGCCGCTGCGGCGGGCACCTCGGCCATGTGTTCGACGACGGTCCGGCGCCCACCGGACTGCGCTATTGCATGAACGGCGCGGCGATGACCTTCACGCCGGCCTGAACCGGCGCCCGGCGCCGCGGCGCCCACCCTCCACCGAGACAAGGAACTCCATGCCCATGACCACATTCACCCCGAAACGCGGCCGCCGGGCGCTCGCGCTGATCGGCGCCGCGTGCCTGCTGGCCGTCGCCATGCATCGCGGCCTCGGCTCGGCCTTCGCCGCGGAATCCGCGGTGGTGATCCCGGCGCCGTCGGTCGACGAGCCGGCTGCGGGCCGCCACGTCGAGACCGCGGTCTTCGCCGGCGGCTGCTTCTGGGGCGTGCAGGGCGTGTTCCAGCACGTGAAGGGCGTGGCGAACGCGGTGTCGGGCTATTCGGGCGGCGCCAAGGACACCGCGCAGTACGAGACGGTGAGCGGCGGCGCCACCGGCCACGCCGAATCGGTGCAGGTCACGTTCGACCCCGCGCAGGTGAGCTACGGCAAGCTGCTGCAGATCTATTTCTCGGTCGCCCACAATCCGACCGAGCTCAACTTCCAGGGCCCCGACCACGGCACGCAATACCGATCGGCGCTGTTCCCGGTCGACGAGGGCCAGCGCAAGGTGGCGCTGGGCTACATCGCGCAGCTCGACGCCGCCAAGGCTTTCGGCAAGCCCATCGTCACCCGCGTCGAGGCCTTCAAGGGCTTCTATCCGGCCGAGGGGCATCACCAGAACTTCCTGACCTTGAACCCCGGCTACCCCTACATCGCGATCAACGACATGCCCAAGGTCAACGACCTCGAGCGCGTGTTCCCGGCGCAGTTCTCGCCCAAGCCGGCGCTGGTGCCCAACGTCCTCGCGTCGAGCAGGTAGCCGACCGGCGCCCGCCCGATCAATTCGTCAGGAACGCCAGCGCCTTGCCGGCGAACCGGCCGTAGGGCGGCGCCAGGAACTTCATCGCGCTCCAGCGCGCCTGATAGAACACCGGGCGCAGCTTGGAGAACGTGTCGAAGCCATCGCGGCCGTGGTAGTGGCCCATGCCCGAGGCGCCGACGCCGCCGAACGGAAGGTCGTGCTGGGCGACGTGGAACAGCGCGTCGTTGACCGACGCGCCGCCCGACATCACCCGGTCGAGCAGCCTTTGCACGCAGCGTCCGTCGTTGCTGAACGGATAGATCGCGAGCGGGCGCGGACCGGCGTTGATGCCGGCGACCACGTCCTCCAGCCGGTCATAGGCGCGCAGCGGCAGGATGGGCCCGAAGATCTCGCGCTGCAGCAGCGCGCAGTCGTCCGGCGCGTTCAGCACGATGTGCGGGGCGAGCTTGCGGGCCGCGCGATCGAACGGCGCGCCGGGCAACGCCTGGAGCACGGTGGCGCCGCGCGCCCGCGCTTCGTCGAGCGCGGAGATCAGGCGTTCGAACGACGCCTCGTCGATGATCGACGTGTAGTCCGCCGACGCGATGCTCGCGAAGCGTTGCGCGACGACGCGGCGCGCGGCGCCGACGAACTCGTCGATCCGCCCGCGCGGCAGCCATGCGTGATCGACCGTCGTGCAGACTTGGCCCGCGTTGAGCAGCTTCGCGAACAGGATCCGTTCCGCGGCCAGGCCCGGCGGGAAATCCTCGCAGACGATGGCCGGCGATTTGCCGCCGAGCTCCAGCGTCACCGGCACGAGATTGGCGGCCGCGGCCGCCATCACCGAACGGCCGGTCGGCCCGGACCCGGTGAACAGCAGGTGATCGAACGGCAGTTTCGAGAACTCGATGCCGACGCCGCCGGTCTCGTCGAAGAACCGCAGCTTCTCGGGCGGGAAATACGCCGGCATCTTGTCGATGAACAGCGCCGCGAGGCGGCGCGAGTTCTCGCTCATCTTGACGAGCGCGCGGTTGCCGGCGGCGAACGCGCAGGTCAGCGGGATCAGGCTGAGGTGCAGCGGGAAATTCCACGGCACGATGATGCCGACGACGCCCAGCGGCTGCGGGATCACGCGGTTGCGCGCGCCGAAGAACCGGCTCCAGTCGACCGGCCGCCGCCGCGGCCTCATCCATCGCCGCAGATGGCCGATCGCGTGCGTGAGGCCGTCCATCGCGGGGAGGACTTCGGCCAGCAAGGTCTCGTGCGCCGAGCGGTGGCCGTAATCGGCGCTGATCGCGTCGCACACGGCCGTTTTGTGGTCGCGGATGAAGCGCTTCAGCGCGAGCAGGTCGGCCTTGCGTTCCGAGAACCCCGGCGCCGCGCGGGCGCCGCAGGCTTCGCGCTGCAGCGCGAGCGCACCGTGCAGCGTGCGGGCGATCTCTTCGCCGGTCGGCGGGGGCGGCGGATCATTGGTCATGGGCTTCCTTCGCGGGGTGGGCGCGCCGGGCGCCGGTGGCGAGATTGTGGGCCGTCCGCCGCGCGCCCCCGACAGGTTCGCTCAGGCCTCGTGGGCCAGCCCGATCGCCTCTTCGGCCGCGCCGCCTTTCCCGCCCGCCGCCCCGTTCTTGCGGATCAGCAGGAGCAGCGGCATCGACAGCAGCGTCAGCGCGAGCATGAAGCGGAAATCGACGAGGTACGCCATCATCGCGGCCTGTCGGGTGACCTCGGCGTCGAGGAGGCCCAAGCCGGACGCGGTGCCCGGATTCAGCAGCTGCGGCAACGCCTGGACGACCGGGTTCGCGGCGTTGATGTCGACCGCCAGCTGCGCATGCGCCTCCGCGATGCCGGAGGTGAGCATCGCCTGCACGATCGAGATCCCGACGCTCGAGCCGATGTTGCGCAGCAGGCTGTAGATCGGCGTGCCGTCGTTGCGCAGCTCCGGCGCGAGCGTCGCGAACGTCACCGCGCTGAGCGGCACGAACGTGAAGCCGATGCCCAGGCCCTGGATCACGCCGGACAGGGTGACCACGGCGCCGTCCATGTCCAGCGTCATGCGCGTCATCATGTACAGGGCGACGGCGGTCAGCGAAAAGCCGAGCGCCATGATGGAGCGCGGATCGAAGGATTTCAGCAGGCGCCCGACCATCAGCATCGCCGCCATCGTGCCGACGCCGCGGGGCGCCATCACCATGCCGGTGTACACGACCGGATAGTTCAGCAGCCCCTGGAGCAGGTTGGGCAGCAGCGCCATCGTGGCGTACAGCACGAGGCCGACCGTGAAGGCCAGCAGCAGGCCGGCGACGAAGTTCGTGTCCTTGAGCAGGCGGCGGTCGAAGAACGACGGCGGGGCCGCGGTGAACGTGTGCGCGAGGAACAGCGCGAACGCGATGGCGCAGCCGATCGCCTCGGCGCGGATCTCCAACGAAGAAAACCAGTCCAGCTGCTCGCCGCGATCGAGGAACATCTGCAACAGGCCGATCGTCAGGCTCAGCGTCGCGAAACCGAACACGTCGAGCCGGACGTTCCGCATCCGGCTCTCGGGCAGGAAGCGCACGATGCCGTAGAAGGCGAGCGCGCCGACCGGCAGGTTGATGTAGAAGACCCAGCGCCAGCTCGCGTCCTCGGTCAGCCAGCCGCCCAGCATCGGGCCCAGGATCGGGCCGATCATGATGCCGGCGCCCCAGATCGCCATCGCCTGGGCGACCTTCTCCTTCGGATTGATGTCCAGCAGCACCGCCTGCGACAACGGCACCAGCGCCGCGCCGAACACTCCCTGCAGCAGCCGCGCGCCGACGATCTCGCCGATGTTGAGCGCCATGCCGCACAGCGCCGACGCCGCGGTGAAGCCGAGCACCGCCGCGAGGAAGACGCGCCGCCGGCCGAACGCCGAGCACAGCCACCCGGTGAGCGGGGTCGCGATCGCCGCGGCGACGATGTAGGACGTCAGCACCCAGGAGATCTGATCCTGCGAACTCTGCAGCGCGCCCTGCATGTGCGGCAGCGCCACGTTGGCGATCGTGGTGTCGAGCGCCTGCATGATCGTCGCCAGCATGATGGACACCGTGATCATCCCGCAGTGCGGGATCAGGTGATGCCCGCCGGGCGGGCCGGCGCCGGGCGCCGCGCTCACGACGCGGCCC
>JBEVLR010000370.1:0-5482 GCA_040509075.1 Burkholderiaceae bacterium
GGAGTTCCGCCGATGCCGATTCCGCACGAGACTGCAGTTTTGCGGTTTTTTCTTCGCAGGACCGGCCACGGCAGCGCATCCGGACGCTTTCCGGCAGCGGCACGGCGGCCGCCGTGCCGGGCCGACGAGGCCGCCTCCCCCTTTTTTCCGAGCCCACACCGCATGTCCCCCACGTCCAAGCACCTGCTGCACTTCGAGGGCGGCAATGCCCTGTCCGCCTTTCGCGCGCAGGCGCTGTTGCCGGCGCTGCAAGGCGCATCGGCCCGCATCGCGGCGGTGGCCGCGCGGCACGTCCACTGGGCCTGGGCGGACGACGCGCCCGCGGGCGACGCCGCCGCCAGGCTGGCGGCCCTGCTGCGCTACGGGGACGCCTACGCCGGCCCGACGGCGGCCGATGCCGATTCGGCGTTGGTCGTCGTGATGCCGCGCCTGGGCACCGTGTCGCCGTGGGCCAGCAAGGCCACCGACATCGCGCGCAACTGCGGTCTCGCGCTGCACCGGGTCGAGCGCGTCACCGAATTCCGGCTGACGGTCGAGTCCGGCCCGCTGGGCGGCGTCAGGACGCTGGGCGCCGACGAGCTGCGCGCCGTCGCCGCGCTGCTGCACGACCGCATGACGGAGAGCGTCGCCTTCGACCGCGACGCCGCGGCGCGGCTGTTCGACGAGCGGCCGGCCGAGCCGCTCGCGCACGTCGATCTGCTGGGCGAAGGCCGCGCCGCGCTGGCGCGCGCCGACGCCGAATTCGGCCTCGCGCTGTCCGAAGACGAGATCGATTACCTCGTCGAGGCGTTCCGCGGCCTGGGTCGCAATCCGACCGACGTCGAGCTGATGATGTTCGCGCAGGCCAACAGCGAACACTGCCGCCACAAGATCTTCAACGCCCGGTTCCGCATCGACGGCGAGCCGCAGGCGCTGTCGATGTTCGGCATGATCCGCAACACCGAGGCGCTCAATCCGCAGGGCACGATCGTCGCCTATTCCGACAACGCCGCGGTGATGGAAGGCCATGCGATCGAGCGCTGGGTGGCCGTGCCGATGGTCGGGGGCGCCGGCCCGGCCGCGTACGGGCCGCGGGACGAACGCTCGCATGTGCTGATGAAGGTCGAGACGCACAACCACCCGACCGCGATCTCCCCGTTCCCGGGCGCCTCGACCGGCGCCGGCGGCGAAATCCGCGATGAGGGCGCGACCGGCCGCGGCTCGAAGCCGAAGGCGGGCTTGGCCGGTTTCTCGGTCGGCAACCTGTATCTCCCAGGCACCGATGAGCCCTGGGAACGGACGCCGGCGGCCCGGCCGGGGCACATCGCGAGCGCGTTGCGGATCATGATCGACGGCCCGCTCGGCGGGGCCGCGTTCAACAACGAGTTCGGCCGCCCGAACCTGGGCGGCTATTTCCGCGTCTTCGAGCAGGAGGTGGCCGGCGTCGTGCGCGGCTATCACAAGCCGATCATGATCGCCGGCGGGCTCGGCGCTATACGCGACGACCTCACGCACAAGATCAGATTCCCGGCCGGCACGCTGCTGATCCAGCTCGGCGGCCCCGGCATGCGCATCGGCATGGGCGGCGGCGCGGCGAGCTCGATGGCCGCCGGCGCCAACGCCGCGGCGCTCGATTTCGACTCCGTCCAGCGCGGCAACCCCGAGATCCAACGCCGTGCGCAGGAAGTCATCAACCAATGTTGGCAGCTGGGCGCGGCCAACCCGATCCTGGCGATCCACGACGTCGGCGCGGGCGGGCTGTCGAACGCGTTCCCGGAGCTGGCCGAGGGCGCGGGCGTCGGCGCGACCTTCGACCTGCGCCGCGTGCCGCTCGAGGAATCCGGCCTCGCGCCGAAAGAGGTCTGGTGCAACGAAAGCCAGGAGCGCTACGTGCTCGCGGTCGCGCCGCAATCGTTGGCGATGCTGCAGGATTTCGCGCGGCGCGAACGCTGCCCGATGGCCGTCGTCGGCCGCGCCACCGGTGAGCCGTCGCTGGTTCTGGAGGACGGCGCCGGCGGCGCGCGGGCGATCGACATGCCGATGGACGTGCTGTTCGGCAAACCGCCGAAGTTGCTGCGCGACGTCGCGCGCGTCGGACGCGCCGAGGCGCCGCTGGCGCTGGGCGGCGTGTCGCTGGAGCGGGCCGCCGTCGACGTGCTGCGCCACCCGACGGTCGCGTCCAAGCGCTTCCTGATCACGATCGGCGACCGCACCGTCGGCGGGCTGTCGCACCGCGACCAGATGGTCGGCCCCTGGCAGGTGCCCGTCGCCGATTGCGCGGTCACGCTCGCCGATTTCAGGGGCTTCGCCGGCGAGGCGATGAGCATGGGCGAGCGCACGCCGCTAGCCGCGTTGGATGCGCCGGCGTCGGGCCGCATGGCCGTCGCCGAGGCGATCACGAACTTGCTGGCCGCGCCCATCGAGCTGTCGCGCGTCAAGCTGAGCTGCAACTGGATGGCGGCCTGCGGCGAACCGGGGGAGGACGCCGCGCTGTACGACACCGTGCGCGCGGTCGGCATGGAGTTGTGCCCGGCGCTCGGCGTCGGCGTCCCGGTCGGCAAGGACAGCTTGTCGATGCGCACGCGCTGGAGCGACGACGGGCGGGCGAAGCAGGTCGTCGCGCCGGTGTCGCTGATCGTGTCGGCGTTCGCGAGCGTGGCCGACGTCCGCGGCACGCTCACGCCCCAGCTCGCCGCGGTCGACTCCAGCCTGATCCTGATCGACCTCGGGCGCGGCCGGCACCGCCTCGGCGGTTCGGTGCTCGCGCAGACGATGGGCCGCTTCGGCGACGCGGTGCCCGACCTCGACGACCCGGCGCTGCTCGTGGCGCTGGTGGGCGCCGTGAACGCGCTGCGCGCCCAGGGCCTGCTGCTCGCCTACCATGACCGCAGCGACGGCGGCCTGTGGGCCGCCGCGTGCGAGATGGCGTTCGCCGGCCATTCGGGCGTCAGCCTGAATGTCGACATGCTGGTCACCGAGGGCACCGGCGTCGACGACAGCCGCGCCGACTTCGGCGACGCGAAGAACTGGGCCGCGCAGGTCGCCGAGCGCCGCAACGAACGCACGCTGCAGGCGCTGTTCAACGAGGAGCTCGGCGCGTTGATCCAGGTGCCCGCCGCGCAGCGCGACGCCGCGTTCGCGGTGCTGCGCGCGCACGGCCTGTCGGCGCACAGCCATGCGGTCGGCAAGCCGAACGACCGGGGATCGATGGAGGTCTGGCGCGACGCGAAGCCGGTGTTCAGCCGCAGCCTCGCCGAGCTGCAGCAGTGCTGGGACGACACGTCATGGCGCATCGCGAGGCTGCGCGACAACCCGGCGTGCGCCGACAGCGAACACGCGCTCGTCGGCCGCGCCGACGATCCCGGCCTGCACGTGGCGCCCAGCTTCGATCCGGCCGAGGACGTCGCCGCGCCGTTCCTGAACCTGGCGCGGCCGAAGGTCGCGATCCTGAGGGAGCAGGGCGTCAACAGCCACATCGAAATGAGCTATGCGATGGCGCTCGGCGGCTTCGACACCTTCGACGTCCACATGAGCGACCTGCAGTCGGGCCGCGTGTCGCTGGCGCAGTTCAAGGGGTTCGTCGCCTGCGGCGGCTTCAGCTACGGCGACACGCTGGGCGCCGGCGAGGGCTGGGCGCGCTCGGTGCTGTTCAATCCCGCGCTGGCTCGGCAGTTCGAGGCCTTCTTCGCGCAACGCGACACGTTCGCGCTCGGGGTCTGCAACGGCTGCCAGATGCTGGCGGCGCTGTCGCCGATGATTCCCGGCGCGCAGCACTGGCCGAAGTTCACGCGCAACCGCAGCGAACAGTTCGAGGCCCGGCTGTCGCAGGTGGAAATCCTGGAATCGCCCTCCATCTTCTTCGACGGCATGGCGGGCAGCCGGTTGCCGATCGCCGTGGCGCACGGGGAAGGGTACGCCGATTTCCGGCAGCGCGGCGACGCGGGCAAGGTGCAGGCGGCGATGCGTTTCGTCGACCATCACGGCCGGCCCACCGAGACCTATCCGCTGAACCCGAACGGCAGCCCCGGCGGCCTGACCGCCGTGACGACGTCCGACGGCCGTTTCACGGCCATGATGCCGCACGCCGAGCGCGTGTTCCGAAACGTGCAGATGAGCTGGAGCGGCGGCGATGCGTCGGCGCCCAGCCCGTGGGCGCGCATGTTCGGCAATGCGCGCAAGTGGATGGATTGAGCCCCCACGCTCGCTGGCGCTCGCTGCCCCCCGAGGGGGTGTCCGCTTCGGGACCGGCGGAGCCGGATCAGATCTCGCCGCCCTCCATCTTCACGAAGGGGCCGAAGCAACGTCTGCCGGCTTCGGCCGAGCAGAAGATGAATCGGGTTCGGGCCGCGTTCATCAGGATGTAGTTGGTGGTGGTGCGGGGCGGCTTCGTGATCTGCCCGGCGCAGTCCTTCTTGCCGTTGTCCTTGTACAGCGTGTCGACCCATTTGTAGTAGCCGCGTCCGCTGGGCCGGTCGGTCAGGGCGAACCGCATCTCGGCGACTTCGTCGGCGCTGGTCACGAGCGAAGTGCCGCCGCGATCGATGCGCCAAGTCTCGACGCAGCCGTTTCGCCCGGTGTAGGTCCAAGCGCCCAGCATCGGATGATCGGCGCGCAGCGGCCCGGGCGACGGCGCCGGATCGGCCGCGAGGCAGCAGCAAGCCGCGGCGCTGGCCAGCCCGAGGATCAATGCGGATTTCATGCGTCGATTCTGCCGGATCGGCGACGGTGCGCGGCGGCCTATGATCGCCTGGGCGCGAACCGGATGCGGCCTGTTCAGCGCCGTCCGCCGCGATCGAAGTCCGGCACAGGAGTTTTTCCATGACTTGCCCTTTCCCTCCCGAAGCGGGCCGCTCGACGGGCGCCGCCCGAAAATGCCTCGTCCTGGCGGGGCTGCTCGGCGGGGCCGCTGCGGCGCTCGCGCAGTCGACGGCGCCGTCCACCGCCTGGGGCACGCCGCTGGGCGCCGCCGCCAGCGCCCCCGGGCCGGCGAGCGGCATCGTCGCCCGCCCGGCGCCGAGCGCGTTCGCGACGGCACGCGCGTCGTCGGGCGCGACCGGCGAGTACTTCCACGATTTCGGCGAACTGATCGTGCGCATCCGCAGCGTCAAGTGGATCGAGGAGATCTGCAGCGAAGCCTTCCCGGCCACGGCCCAGGTCAACGAACGCGCGTACGACGACTGGCTGATGGCGCACGGCGAGTTCGTCAAGGAAATGGAAGCCCAGTTCGAGGTGATCGAGCGCTACTGGGCCAACCTGTCGCCGCGGGCGCGCGGCGAGGGCTTCAACGCGAAGGCGCTGAGCGCCAAGGCCGATGCGAACCGCGCCGGGCTGGCGCAGGATTTCCACGCGACGCCGGCCACCGTGTTCCAGCGCCGCTGCGACGCGTACCCGGCGGTGCTGCTGTCGCCGCAGCTCGACCTGGAGAAGTCCCAGGTCGACTACCTCGCCTCGGTGCGGCTCGGTCCACGCTGACGATGGCGGCCGGCGCGCCGGCCGGGGGCTG
>JBEVLR010000371.1:0-3090 GCA_040509075.1 Burkholderiaceae bacterium
GGGGCCGGCCGCGTCGGGACCGGCGCAGCCGGATCCCTGGCTCCCTTGATTTTCCAGGGGATGCGGCCTGCGCCGGCGGCGGCGAGCTTGTTTGATGGGTGATGGAGTTGGAAACGGTATGACGCGATCGGATCTGGTGGCTCAGCTGGCCGAGCGCTTCATGCAAATCACGTTGCGTGACACCGAGTTCGCGGTCAAGACCATCCTCGACGCGATGTCCGATGCGCTCGCGCGCGGCCACCGCATCGAGATCCGCGGCTTCGGCAGCTTCTCGATCAGCCGGCGGCCGCCGCGCGTGGGCCGCAATCCGCGCTCGGGCGAAAAGGTCACCGTCCCAGAAAAGCTGGTGCCCCACTTCAAGCCGGGCAAGGCCCTGCGGGAGGCCGTCGACCGGCAGTTGCCTGCGGTCGACGAATCGTGATCCTCGAGGCGCCTGCGGGCGCCTTTTTCGTTGCCCCGACCTTTCGCGGGGCCCGCGCGGGGACGCCCGGGCCGCCGGGCACCGCCGCGCCCTTTGAAAACGCCGCCCACCAGGAATGGCCATGCCCCGAGTCACCCATGTGATCGTCCCCCGATATCCGTTGACGGATTTCCTGTTCGAGCGGATGCACGGGTTCGACGACGTCAAGATCATCGAACATCCGCTGTCCAGGCGGCGCGGATCGGGCCTGCTGCGCGGCATCGAGGTCTACCTGCTGTTCTGGCTGAGGCGTTCGTTCCATTTCGACCGCGCCTACGTCGATCAGCTCGCCCGCATCCGCCCGGACGATTCGGTGATCTTCTTCGCGCTGGAAAACCGGAAGGATTTGCAGATCGCCCGCAAGTTCATCGCCGCGTTCCGCCAAGTCGTCTGGCTGTGGAACCCCATCCGGAATTACCGCGGCAACGCCTTGAGCCGGCTTTGGTACCGCCACTGGATCGGCCGCTCCGGAATGCAGGCGTACACGTTCGATCCGGCCGACGCGCGCGACCACGGCCTGCGGCTTGCGCCCCAGGTCTATCGACGCGTGACGCCCGACGACCTGCCCGCCCCTCACGGCGAGGCGCCGCGGCGCGACGTGTATTTCCTCGGCATCGACAAGGGGCGCCTGCCGGCGCTGCAGGCCTTGAAGGCCGACTTCGACCGCATCGGTTTGAGCTCGCATTTCCACGTCGTCGCCGACAAGCGCAGGCGCTATCGCGAGGGAGATCGCGCCTGGCTCGCCTCGCGGTGGCTGCCTTACGACGAGAACCTGCGCCAGGTGTTCGAGTCGCGCGCGCTGCTGGAGCTGCTGCAATCGACCCAGAGCGGCCCGACGATCCGCAGCATGGAGGCCCTCTTCCTGAACCGGAAGCTGATCACCAACAACCGGTCGCTCCGCGAGACCCCGCTGTACCATCCGAGCCGAATCTTCATCCTCGGGCAGGACGACATGGCGGGCCTGCGGCACTTCATCGACGGCCCGATCGAGCCGCCGGCGGCCGCCGTCCTCCGGGCGCACGACATCCAATTCTGGATTCGGCGATTCGAGGCCTGAACCGGGGCCGATCGGAAGGATCTCATGGTCAAGAACCTGCGGGCCGCGCCGCTGCGCGCCGCCCTCGCCTGTTGCGCGTTCGCCGCGGCCCTGGCCAGCTGCGGCGACAAGGCGTTGTTCGTCAAACCCGCCCGCTCGGCAGGCACCGCCGCCGCGCTCCAGACGCAGGACTCGACGCTGGGCGCCCGCGTGTCGATTCCGCTCGACACGATCCGGACGAGCATCGACAACGCGCTTCCGCGCACGCTGTCGGGCGCAATCGGGCCCGAGGCGCCGCCGTGCGCGCGCGTCAGCCAGGCTTTGAAGATCATCAGCCACTGCGTGGCCGTCGATGCGGATTACGCCATCTCGCGCGGAACGGTCGCGGTCGCCGCTTCCGGCGCCCGCAGCTTCCGCGTCTCGGCGCCGGTGTCGATCGGCGGGCACGGCAACCTGCGGGCCGGCAACGCGCTCGACCGGTTCGTCATCGACGCGCTGTCGCTCGGCACCAGGAGCTTCGACGGCGCGGCCGTCGTCACGGCGGACATCTCGCTGGACGTCGGGGCGGACTGGTGCCCGAAGCCGGCGGTCAAGCTCGATCTCCAATGGACCAGCGGCCCGCGTTTCCAGGCGCTCGGCGGCGTCTGGATCGATCTGGGGCCGATCCTGCGCGGCCGCCTCGCGCCCGCCGCGCAAGCCATCGAAGAAAGCATCGTCCGCGCGGTCCCGTGCGACGCGGCCCGTTCCCAAGCCGGGCAGCTGATGGCCGCCCGCAGCGTGCCGATCCGCCTGCCGCTGGTGGGGCAGACCTTCGTCAACGTGCGCCCGACCGGGGCGGGCTACTCCGGCTTGAACGTCACGGCGGATGCCGTGTCGATGGCGTTCCGGGTGTCGGCGAAGGCGGACCTCGGCCCCGAAGCCGCCGCCGCGGCGCCCACGGCTCTGCCGCCGCTGCAGGCCATCCCCGACGTCGCGCCGAGGATCCGCATCGCCGTGCCGGTGCGCCCCACCTACGGGCAATTGACGGACGCGGCCAACGAATTGCTGGCCGGCAGGACCTTCGCCGTCGACACGCCGGCCGGCAAGGCGTCCGTGGCCGTGCACGCCGTGGAGGTCTATCCCGCCGGGGATCGCGTGGCCGTCGGCGTCGACCTCGCGATCGACATGCCGGGCAGCTTGTTCGACGTCGAAGGCAGCCTCTACGCGCTCGGGGCGCCGCGCATCGACGGCACCGTGCTGACGCTGGACGACGTCGGCTTCGCCCAAGTGTTGGACGACGACGCCTGGGGCCACGTCACGGCGCCGCTGCGCCAATGGATCCTCTCGGAAATCGTCCGCGCGACCCGGTACGACGCCGCGCAGGACGCGGCCGCGCTGCAGCAGACGCTGGCCGACGCGCTCACGCGGCTGGGCGCCGCCCACGGGTTGCAGCTCCGGCCCATCGCCCCGCGCATCGGCCTGAGCCGCGTGGCCGTGGCGGCGGATTCGCTTCAGATCGAGGGCTTGTTCGAAGCGACGCTCGATGCGGCCCTGGCCGCGCCGGGCCGGTGAAAACCCCGATGCGCCGCGGCCCGCGGCGGCGGCGCGGCGCCTG
>JBEVLR010000372.1:0-4420 GCA_040509075.1 Burkholderiaceae bacterium
GAAACCTTTGGGTCAAAGCACCACCGGCTCCGGTTCCAACCGGATCCCGAAACGCCCGTAGACGCTTTCCTGGATCGCCCGCGCGAGCGTCATCACTTCCGCGCCGATCGCATCGCCGCGATTGACCAGCACCAGCGCCTGCTTTTCGTAAACCCCGGCGCGGCCGATCGACTTGCCCTTCCAACCGCAGGCGTCGATCAACCAGCCCGCGGCCAGCTTGAAACTGCCGTCCGGCATCGGATAGTGCACGACATGCGGATCGCGGCCGATGATGTCGCGGCACTGGTCCGGGGTCACGACCGGATTTTTGAAGAAACTGCCGGCATTGCCGATCCGTTGCGGATCCGGCAGCTTCGCGCGCCGAATCGCGCAGATCCAGTCGTAGACCTGCCGCGGCGTCGGCCGATCGATGCCGGTCTCGGCGATCTTGCGTTCGAGCTCGAGATACCCGAGCACCGGCGTCCACGGGCGCGGCAGGCGCAAGCGCACCCGCGTGATCACCACCTTGCCCGCGAGCACGTTCTTGAAGACGCTGTCGCGGTAGCCGAACAGGCACATCGCCCGGCTCAGCGTGACGCCCCGGCCCGTGACCAGGTCGACGCCGTCGATCGACTCCAGGCGGTCGGCCAGCTCGAGCCCATAGGCGCCGATGTTTTGCACCGGCGCGGCGCCGACCGTGCCTGGAATCAGCGCCAAGTTCTCGAGGCCGGGCCAACCGCGCGCGACCGTCTCCGTGACGAGCGCATGCCACGCCACGCCGGCGCCGGCCTCGACGATGAACGCGTCCTCGCGCGCCTCCACCAACGCCAGGCCGTCGACCTCGACCTTGAGCACCACCTCGTCGACGTCGCGCGTGAGCACGAGGTTGCTGCCCCCGCCCAGGATCAGCTTGGCCCGGCGGCCGACTTCGGGGGAGTCGAGCAGGCGGCGCACGTCGGCGTCGCCGCGCACGCGCACCAGCCGCCGCGCGATGGCGGGCAGGCCGAAGGTGTTCAATGCCTTCAACGACACGTCGGATTCGAGCCAAAGGGCTTGGGACATGGCAGAATTTTCTCCGATCCGGCCCCTTACCCTCGGCCGCACTCCGGAAATCACCAATGCCCAGCTTCGACGCCCTCCTCGAACCCGACATGGTCGCCATCAAGCACGCGGTCGAAAACACCCGCAAGGAAATCGGCACGCGCTTCGACTTCAAGGGGACGGGGGCCGCCATCGAGCTCAAGGAAAAGGAGAAGGAAATCCAGCTCGTCGGCGACGGCGATTTCCAGATCGAGCAGATCGACTCGGTGCTGATCGGCAAGCTCGCCAAGCAGAGCGTGTCGGTCAACTACCTCGACATGACGGCGAAGATCGAGAAGATCGGCGGCGACAAGGTGCGCCAGACCTACAAGATCAAGGCCGGGATCGAAAGCGCGCTCGCCAAGAAGATCGTCGCCGCGCTGAAGGAAAGCAAGCTGAAGGTGCAGGCCGGCATCCAGGGCGACACCGTGCGCGTCAACGGCAAGAACCGCGACGACCTGCAGGCCGCGATCGCGCAGTTGCGCAAGGATTTCGCGGACCAGCCGCTGAAGTACGAGAATTTCAGGGACTGACCGCGCCCTGCCGGGACGGCCGGCGCCGTCGCCCGGGCCCGCGCGTTCGATGACGGGCCCGCGACGGGCCAAATGCCGTTAGACTCCGGCCGATGATGGTCGAATTCGTTCTCCGAACGGTACCCTGAGGGGTACTCGTCCCTCCTACGCGGCGGCCGCCCGTGCCCGAAACCCGCGCCACTCCGGCCACGATCGAAAGGCAGATCGAGTTCGAGCGCGTCAGCACGCTCTATTCGATCGCGCCGCCGACCCTGTTCGGCGGCATCGCGTACACCCTCTTGATCTACCTGATGCTGCGGCCGTTCGTGCCGCACGGCATGCTCGTCGCATGGGCGATCTTCAAGGCCGCGCTGCTGGCGATGCGGCTGGTCGACGGCCACCTGTTCGCCCGCGGCCGCGGCCATGCGCTGGGGACGGCGCGCTGGAAGAACCGATTCTTCGCGGCGACCGTCCTGGATTCGCTGACCTGGGGGCTGATGACCGTGTTGTTCATGCCGACCTCGGACGCGGTGACCAACGGCGTGATGGTGGCGGGCATGGTCGGCGTCGCGTCGGCCGGCGTGCTGGCGCTGTCCGCCCACCGCGTCGCGTCGGGCGCCGCGCTCGTGCTGGTGCTCGGCCCGCTGATCGAGCAGCAGGCGCTGTCCGGCTCCGTCGTCGAACGCTTCACGGCGGCGACGCTGGCCGTCTATTGCGCGGTGCTGTTCATCGAGTCGCGCCACAGCCACCGCCGTTTCACGGAATCGATGCGCCTGCGCTTCGAGAACGCGGCGATCGCCGAAGAAAAGCACCGCGCCCTCATCTACGCCGAACATTCGAACGCCGCGAAGACGCGCTTCCTCGCATCGGTCAGCCACGAGCTGCGCACGCCGCTGAACGGCATCATCGGCATGACCCAGCTCGTCGCGGTGGAGCCGCTGTCGGCGCTGCAGCGCCAGCGGCTGGAGGTGCTGCGCCATTCCGCCGAACACCTGGTGACGGTGATCGGCGACCTGCTCGATCTCTCGCGCATCGAGTTCGACCGCATCGAGCTCAACCCGCAGCCGACGCTGATCTCCCAGACGGTGCGCGACGTCACCGACCTGCTGCAGCCGGTGGCGCAGGAGCGCGGGCTCGGTTTCGAAGTCGTGTTCGACCTGGGCCTGCCGGCGGCGGCGCTGGTCGACGCGTCCCGCGTGAAGCAGGTGCTGCACAACCTGATCGGCAACGCGCTGAAGTTCACCGCGCGCGGGGAGGTCGGGCTCGCGGTCTCGATGAGCGACGGCATGCTGCGCTTTCGGATCAACGATACGGGCGAAGGCATCCCGCAGGACGCGATGGAGCGCATCTTCGACGCGTTCGAGCAGGGCCCGTCGATCACGGCGCCGGCGCGCTCGGGCGCCGGGCTCGGCTTGACGATCTCGCGCCGCCTCGCGCGCGCGATGGGCGGCGACGTCACCTGCCGATCGGTGCCCCGGGTCGGCACGACCTTCGAATTCACCATCGCGTTCAAGCCCACGCCCAAGACGCCGCCGCCGCGCCGGTCGGTCGGCGAAGAGCTCGCCGCCGCCGCCCGCGGGCCGGGCGACGTCCGGCCCGGCCGCGTGCTGGTGGTCGAGGACAACGAGGTCAACGCGCTCGTCGTGCGGGGCATGCTGGAACAGATGGGCATCCGCGCCGAACTGGCGGCCGACGGCCAGAAGGCCTTGACGGTCATGGGAGAAAGGGCCTTCGACCTGGTGCTGATGGACTGCCAGATGCCGGTCCTCGACGGCTGGGAGGCGACGCGGCTGTGGCGCGCGCGCGAGGCCCGCCTGCGGCTGCGCCAGCGCACGCCCATCATCGCGCTGACCGCCAGCGCCGCGTCGGGCGAGCGCGAGCGCTGCCTGCAGGCGGGCATGGACGACTACCTGAGCAAGCCGTTCTCGCGCGAAGCGCTCGGCGAACTCGTCGACCGTTACCTGTCCGCCCACGCCTGAAGGCCGCAGGCCGCCGCCGGGAAGCCCGGCGTGCCCGGCCGATAATCGCGCCCCATGCAGATCCACCGCGGCCTCGGCTCCTTTTCGTCTTCCGCGTTCGGCGGCCGCCCGACGGCGTTGACCATCGGCAGCTTCGACGGCGTGCACCGGGGCCACCAGGCGATGCTCGCGCTGCTGCGCGGCGAAGCGAGCCACCGCGGCGCGCCGAGCTGCGTGCTCACGTTCGAGCCGCACCCGCGCGACTTCTTCGCGCGCCGCGCCGGCAAGCCGGAACTCGCGCCGGCGCGCATCGCGACCTTGCGCGACCAGCTCGGCGAACTCGAACGCTGCGGCGTCGACCACGTGGTGCTGATGCGTTTCGACGACCGGCTCGCGGCGCTGGCGCCCGAGGAATTCGTCGATTCGGTGCTGGTTCGCGGCCTGGGCGTGCGCTACGTGCTGGTCGGCGACGACTTCCGCTTCGGCGCGCGGCGCGCCGGCGATTACGCGATGCTGGACGCGATCGGCGGCGCCCGCGGATTCGACGTCGCGCGGATGATGAGCTACGAGGTGCACGGCCTGCGCGTGTCCAGCTCCGCGGTGCGCGCCGCGCTCGCCGCCGGCGACCTCGCGCGGGCCGCCTCGCTGCTCGGCCGGCCTTACGCGATCAGCGGGCGGGTCGCGCACGGCGCGAAGCTCGGACGCGAACTCGGCGCCAGCGCGCAAGGCGCCGGCGACGGCTTTCGGACGCTGAACCTGCGCATGCCCGACGCCCGGCCGGCCGCGACGGGGATCTTCGTGTCGCGCGTCCATGGCCTCGCCCCCGAACCCTTGCCGTCGGTGTCGAGCCTGGGCGTGCGGCCGACGATCGAGAAGGCCGGCCGCGTGCTG
>JBEVLR010000373.1:0-3743 GCA_040509075.1 Burkholderiaceae bacterium
CAAGCTGGTCGAGCCCGACCCGGCGATGCCCCGCTTCATCCAGACCGTCCGCGGCCACGGCTACATGTTCGTGCCCGAGCTTGCGGGCTCGCGGGCGCACTACCGTACGCCAGCCCCCGACGGGGCCGCCCGCTGCCGCACCGGCGAAGCCGGTTCCGCGGCGGCGAGCTCGATGAACACGCCCGTGCTTCAGGGATAGAGGCCGCGCTCCTGACGCGCGGTCAGGATGCGCTCGCACGCGACCGCGAAAGTGGCGGTGCGCAGCGTGATCTTGTGGCGATCGGCGGTGTCCCAGATCTTCTTCAGCGCATCGACCATGATCTTGTCCAGGCGAACGTTGATCTCGTCTTCGCTCCAGAAGAAGCTCGAGAAATCCTGCACCCACTCGAAGTAGCTGACCGTCACGCCGCCGGCGTTGCAGATGACGTCGGGCACGACCAGGATGTTGCGCGAGGCGAGCATGTCGTCGGCCGAAGGCGTCGTCGGGCCGTTCGCGCCTTCGAGCACGAGCCGGGCGCGGATGCGGCCCGCGCGGTTTTCGTTGATCTGGCCTTCGAGCGCGGCCGGGATCAGGATGTCGCACGGCACGTCCCAGAAGTCCTCCGGCTCCATCGCGTCGGCGCCGGTGAAGCCGGCGACGCCGCCGTTGCGGTGGACATAAGGCATCAGGTCGCCGAGGTCGAAGCCGTTGGCGTTGTGGATCGTGCCGGTGTGGTCCTGCGCGGCCACGATCTTGGCGCCCGCCTGGGAAAACAGCTCCGCCGCGGAGCCGCCGACGTTGCCGAAGCCCTGCACCGCGACGCGCGCGCCGTCCAGGTCGAGGCCGATGCGGCGCGCGGCTTCGCGGCCGGTGACGAACACGCCGCGGCCGGTCGCTTTCACGCGCCCCGCCGAACCGCCGAGATGCAGCGGCTTGCCGGTGACCACGCCGGTGGCCGACGAGCCGGTGTTCATCGAATAGGTGTCCATCATCCAGGCCATGATCTGGCCGTTGGTGTTCACGTCGGGCGCCGGGATGTCTTTCTGCGGGCCGATGATCAGGCCGATCTCGCTGGTGTAGCGGCGCGTCATGCGCTCGAGCTCCTTGACCGACAGCCGCTTGGGATCGACGCGGATGCCGCCCTTCGCGCCGCCGTACGGCAGGTTGACCGCGGCGGTCTTGACCGTCATCCAGGCCGACAGCGCCATCACTTCCTCGAGCGTGACGTCGGGGTGATAGCGCACGCCGCCCTTGCCCGGGCCGCGCGACAGGTTGTGCTGCACCCGGAAGCCTTCGAAGTGGGCCACGGTGCCGTTGTCGAGCTCGATGGGCACGTCGACGATCAACGCGCGCTTGGGGCGTTTCAGCGTCTCGGCCCAGCGCGCCAGGTTGCCGAGGTACGGCAGCACGCGGTCGACCTGGGACAGATAAGTCCCCCATGGACTGTCCGTGGTCGGGGCGACGTACGACAGATTGCTCATGACGAAATTCCTTTGGATGAATGCCGGGCGCCCCCGAGGGCCGGGCCGCGTCCTGCCCGCCCGCCGCGGAGGCGAGGAAATTCGGGACGATCCGGCGTTTCCTCGGGAAAGGACTGTAGCTCGGCCCCGTCCGACGAGTCATCGGGTTCGCCCCTCCAAATCAATGCAAGTTTTGCATGACCGGGCCATCCGGTTTCAGCCGACGGGCGGCGTGCGGCCCCTACACTTCCGTCCATGACGACCCCGCCCTCACCGTCCTCACGGCCTTTCGATCCCGCCGCGGCGCCCCGCATGGGCTTCGTCGGCGGCGGCAACATGGCGAGCGCGATCATCGGCGGATTGATCGCCGGCCGACATCCGCCCGACCGCATCGTCGTCGTGGAGCCGCAAGCGCCGCAGGCCGCCGTCCTGCGCGACAAGTTCGGCGTCCGCGTCGAGCCCGCCGGCGGCGCCGCGCTCGCCGGCGCGCAGGTCATCGTGTGGGCCGTGAAGCCGCAGGTATTCGGCGCGGCGGCGGCGCCGTGCGCCGCCGTCGTCAGCGACGCGCTGCACTTGTCGGGGATGGCCGGCATCCGCAGCGATTCGATCGCGCGGGCGGTGGGCGGCGAACGCGTCGTCCGTGCGATGCCCAACACGCCGGCGCTGATCGGCGAAGGCGTCACCGGCCTGTTCGCGCGCGCCGCGGTGACGGCCGACGACCGCGCGACGACCGAGGCCGTGATCGCGCCGACCGGCGGGTGGCTATGGGTCCGCGACGAGCAGCACCTCGACGCCGTGACCGCGCTGTCCGGCTCGGGCCCCGCCTACGTGTTCTTCTTCCTCGAGGCGATGATGCAGGCCGCCGCCGACATGGGCCTGGAGGCCGAGCAGGGCCGCCGGCTCGCGCTGGCGACGTTCAAGGGCGCGACCGCGCTCGCCTGCGCTTGCGACGAGCCCCCCGAGACGCTGCGCGGGCGTGTCACATCCAAGGGCGGCACGACCTACGCCGCGATCGCCGCGATGGAAGCCGCCGGCGTCAAGCCCGCGATCGTGCAGGCCCTGCGCGCCGCGCAGCGCCGCGCACGCGAACTGGGCGACGAATTCTCACGCCCCGAGCCTTCGCCGGCCACGCCCCCCGAAGACCCGCCCAGCAAGGTCTGAGCGGGGGATCCTCCGAGCCCGACGCGAACGCCCCCTCGGGGGCAGAGAGCCTGGGGGCCGTCATTTCCCCCCGGCGCCGCCGCTCACCCACCCGAACGGAAGCTCAAGGAAAGCGAAGGATCCGGCTCCGCCGGGCCCGACGCGAACGCCCCCTCGGGGGGCAGCGAGCGCCAGCGAGCGTGGGGGCACCATCACATCGACAGCGCCGTCCCGGCGAACACCGCCGCTCCCAGCCAGTGGTTCGCGCGGAACGCGCGGAAGCAGCCCTCGCGCGTGCGGTCGAAAATCAGCGTCAGATGCCACCCCGCCTGCAGCGCCGCGACGACGATGCCGGCGACGTAGAACCCGCCCAAGCCCAGGCGCAGCCCCAGCCACAGCCAGCTGGCGAGGAACACCGCATAGAACGCCATCACGCCGGCGACGTCGAAGCGGCCGAGCGTGATCGCCGACGTGCGGATGCCGATCCTCAGATCGTCGTCGCGGTCGACCATCGCGTATTCCGTGTCGTAGGCGAGGACCCAGAACAGGTTGCCCAGCATCAGCAGCCACGCGGACGCGGGCACGGCGGCGCGGACGGCGCCGAAGCTCCATTCGCCGCCCCCTTGCGCCGCCGCGAACGCCATCGGAATGCCGAAACTGAACGCGACGCCCAGCACCGCCTGCGGCATCGAGACGAAGCGCTTCGCGTACGGATACGCGATCGTCACGGCGAGGCCGACGAAGGACAGCAGGATCGTCGGCGCGTTGGTCGTCAGCACGAGGCAGAAGGCGGCCGACGCGAGCAGCGCGCCGAACGTCAGCGCCCGCTTCACCGAAATCGTCCCGCTCGTCACGGGCCGGTGGGCGGTGCGCTTGACGTGCTTGTCGAATTCCCGGTCGGCGACGTCGTTGACGCAGCAGCCGGCGCTGCGCATCAGGATCGTGCCGAACGTGAACACCGCGAGCAGGTGCCAGCCCGGGAAACCGTCGGCCGCGATCCACAGCGCCGCGAGCGTGGGCCACAGCAGCAGCAGCCAGCCCGCGGGCCGGCTCCAGCGGATCAGGTCGAGGTGATCGGAAACGGAAGGCCGGGACGGCGTGATCATCGAAGGCGCTCGGTGGCGGAAAGGGCGCGGCGCGGCAATGATACTCAGCGCCGGCGC
>JBEVLR010000374.1:0-15033 GCA_040509075.1 Burkholderiaceae bacterium
GCGCCGGAACGCCGCCAGCAGCGTTCCGGCGACGCAGAACAGGCCGCCGAACGCGCGGTTCATCCAACGCACCTGGCGCGGCCGGCTCCACGCGCGCAGCACGCGTGACGCCAGCGCCGTGTAGCCGGCCATCACGACCAGGTCGGTCGTCCCCAGCGTCAACGCGACTGCGGCGTACTGCGGCAGCAGCTTCGCCGACGCGTCGATGAAGCTGGGCACGACCGCCAGCAGGAATACCGTGCCTTTCGGGTTGACGGCGTTGACGGCCCAGCCGCGCACCACGAGCTGCCGACGCGTCATCCGCGCCGCGTCGGCGGGCACGGCGAGCGGCGTGCCGCCGGCGCGCCATTGCGACACGCCCAGCCAGATCAGATACGCCGCCGAGGAACTTGAGGACGGTGAACGCGGTGTCCGAGGCCGAGATCACCGCGCCCAGCCCGGCGGCGACGACCGCCACCTGCGTCCAGATCCCCAGCACCAGGCCCAAGACCAGCGCGTAGCCGCGCCGGAACCCCTGGTTCAGCCCCGCGCCCATCGCGGCGATCGCGCCGGGGCCCGGCGACAGGCTGATGGCCCAGCAGGCGAAGAAGAAGGTGATCCAGGTGGCGAAGGTCATGATGGCGCCGTGTGCCGCAACGCCGCCATCATGACTCAAGCCGCCCGGACCGGACGCCGGGCGGCGGCGCGGGTCAATGCGGCGTCAGCCTGACGAGCTGCGGCCGGTGACGCTGAACGAATCGATCACCAGGCTGCCGTCGACGGCGATCGCCATCATGTTCGGCGCCGGCAGGTTCGCGAAGCCGCCGTAGAGCGTGGTGACGACGCCGGCCGACACCTTGCGGATCGCGTGGCCGCCGGCATCGGAGACGAACACGTTGCCGTGGGCGTCGACCGCCAGGCCGTTGAGGCGGCAAAAACCTTGCGGCGCCGACGACGGGCCGCCGCTCGGATCGATGACGCAGGTGGAAGCGTTGCCGGACACGCCGGCGATCGTGGTCACCACGCCCGCCGGCGACACCTCGCGCACCGCCGTCCGGTCGGCGAGGAACAGGTTGCCCGCGGGGGTCGATCGCCATGGCGCTGACGGACTGGAACGCCGCGGCCGCGCCGGTGCCGTCCGCGAAGCCGGAGGTGCCCGAGCCGACGAACGTGGAGACCGCGCCGGAAGGCGTCACCTTGCGGATCACGCCGTTGCCGCTGTCGCTGACGAACACGTTGCCGCCGGCGTCGACGCGCAGGTCGTTCGCGGCGCTGAACAGCGCGGCGCCGCCCACGCCGTCCGCGTAGCCCTGGGTTCCGGCGGGATCGTTCGATCCGGCCAGCGTCGAGACCACGCCGGCCGGCGTGATCACGCGGATCGACGACATGTCGGCGACGTAGAGATCGCCGCCGGGGCCGAACGCCAGCCCGAGCGGAATGTAGAACGTGGCGGCGGCGCCGGCGCCGTCCGCATGGCCGACCTGGCCGCTGCCGACGAACGTGCCGACCACGCCGGCCGGCGTGATCTTGCGGATCACGTTGGCCACCGAGTCGGCGACGAAAATGTTGCCCGCCGGGTCGACCGCCATGCCGCCGGTCTGGGCGAACGTCGCCGTCGCCGCGGGGCCGTCGACGTACGGCGCCGCGTAGGTCGCGCCGCCGGTGATCGCGGATCCGCTCCAGACGGTGGCGTGGCAATCGACCGCCACGCTCGCGTCCGCGGTGCCGACGGTGCCCTGGCCGGCGTCGATCCGGCAGACCTGATCGAGCGCGGTGGGCTGGGTCGCGATGCCGACGTCGTAGGTGGCGCCCGGGCTCAGGCTGGAGGAGAACGTCGCGGCGGTCGCGCCGGCCGGCACGGCGAGCGTGGCGGCGCCGTTGCTCACGGACAGGCCCGCTTGCGCCGCCGAAGAAAGATGGACGCTCAACGTGCGGACGGGCGGCGGCCCGCCCCCGCCGCAGGCCGACAGCGCGAGCGCCGCGGCGCAGGTGAAGGCAACGGCCGGCGTGCGCGGGCGCGCGCCGCGATGGTGGTCTCTCTTCATTTCTTCGTTCTTTCCAAGGTGCGGGCGCGATGGCTGCGCGGATTTTAGGGCGCCGGCCGGGCCGCGCCGGCGGCCGTTCCGGTGGATTCGGCCCGTGCACGGCGCCGCGATCCGAAGCTGTGGATATGGACAGTGCTGCACAATGCGCCCCATGGCCGCGCCCAAGACCGTCTACACCTGCTCCGCCTGCGGCGGCACGAACCCGAAATGGCTCGGCCGCTGCCCCCATTGCGAAGCCTGGAACACGCTGGAGGAAGGCGCCGGCGAACCACCTGCCGGCGCCGCGTCGAAAAACCGCTTCCAGGCGCTGACGCGCAGCCAGCCGGTGGCGACGCTGTCGGAAATCGACGCCCGCGACATCGCGCGCACGCCGACCGGCATCGACGAGCTCGACCGCGTGCTGGGGGGCGGCGTCGTCGCGGGCGGCGTCGTGCTGATCGGCGGCGATCCCGGCATCGGCAAGAGCACGCTGCTGCTGCAGGCGGTCGACGCGCTGGCGGCGCAGATGAAAGTGCTGTACGTGACGGGCGAGGAATCGGGCGCGCAACTGGCGCTGCGCGCACGCCGCCTCGATCTTTCGGGCGCCCGGGTGCGCGTGCTGGCCGAGATCAACCTCGAACGCATCCTCGCGACGATCGCCGCCGAGCAGCCCGCGTTCTGCGTCATCGATTCGATCCAGACGCTCTATTCCGAACAGCTCACGTCCGCGCCGGGCTCCGTCGCCCAGGTGCGGGAATGTTCGGCGCAGCTCACGCGCACCGCGAAGTCCGGCGGCTGCACGATCGTGCTCGTCGGCCACGTGACCAAGGACGGCACCCTGGCGGGGCCCCGCGTGCTCGAGCACATCGTCGACACCGTGCTCTATTTCGAAGGCGACACCCACTCTAGCTTCCGCCTCGTGCGCGCTTTCAAGAACCGCTTCGGCGCCGTCAACGAGATCGGGGTGTTCGCGATGACCGAACGCGGGCTGAAAGGCGTCGCGAACCCGAGCGCGATCTTCCTGTCGACGCACGGCGAGCCGGTGCCGGGCTCGTGCGTGCTCGTCACGCTGGAAGGCACCCGGCCGATGCTGGTCGAGATCCAGGCGCTGGTCGACGCCGGCGGCCCGAGCCCGCGCCGCCTGTCGGTGGGACTGGAACGCGACCGGCTGGCGATGCTGCTGGCGGTGCTGCACCGGCATGCGGGCGTCTCGACCGGCGACCAGGACGTGTTCGTCAACGCGGTCGGCGGCGTGCGCATCAGCGAGCCGGCGGCCGACCTCGCGGCGTTGCTGGCCATCCAGAGCTCGATCCGCAACCGCGCGCTGCCGCGCGGCTTCCTGGCGTTCGGCGAAGTGGGCCTGGCCGGCGAGGTGCGGCCCGCGCCGCGCGGCCAGGACCGGCTGAAGGAGGCCGCCAAGCTCGGATTTTCGGTGGCGATCGTGCCGAAGGCGAACGCGCCCAAGAAGCCGATCGACGGGCTGGCGATCCACCCCGTTGAACGGATCGAACAGGCGATCGAGGTGCTGCGCGCGCTTTGAGCGCCGCCCGGCCGTCCGCAGGCCCCCTGCGCCGGAATGCGGAGGCGCGGCGGCCGCCCCGGGGAAGGCGGGTCAACCGTCGAAGACGACCCTGCCGCGGATCTTCGACAGGAATGCGCGCAACCCGTCCGACAACGCCGGCTCGAAGCCGGCCATCTGGTTGTCGACGGCCTCCACCAGGTACTTGCGCGTGCGGGTCTCGCGAAATCGTGGGAGGTCGTCGGGATGCAGCGTGATGTGCGCGCTCTGGCGCCCCGCGATCTTGTGCTCGAGCACCACGTCCACGCCGGGGCCGCCCGTCCTGTCGTAGACGATGTAGAAGATGACCTCCAGCGGGCCCTTGCTGTACCGTTCCTTGACGCGCGGCTGACCACTCATGGCAAAAAACTCCGGATGATCTCGAACGTCGCGATCGCGCACGCATTGCTCACGTTCATCGACGAATTCCGTCCGAGCATCGGAATATGGACGGTCACGTCGGAGGCGTCGAGCAATTTCTGGTCGACCCCCCCATTTTCGGAGCCCACGATCAGGCAGATCCGGTCGCCCGGCGCCACGGTCAGCCGGCGGACATCGATGCTCGAGGTCGTCAGCTCCAGGCTGACGATGCGGTAGCCCCCGTCCCTCAGGGCCGCCACCGTGGCCAGCGGATCGGCGGCGTAGGAGTGCGGGACGTGGTTCTCGGTCGCGCGGGAGGTCTTGCGGATCTTGGGGTCGGGCGGGACGGCGGTGGCCCCCGACAGGTGGAGGTGCTCGACGCCGAGCGCGTCCGCGATGCGGAACAGGCTGCCGACGTTCAGCGCGATGTCCATGTCGTGCGCCAGTAGGCGGATCGGGAACCGGCCCGCCATCGGGCGATGTTGCGAGTGGTCGAGTTGAATGTTGTGCATCGCTGGCGCCGTGCGCGGGAACGCGGCGATTCTGCCCGACCGCGGCGGGGCCGCCGCCGGCGCCGCAACCGCCGCGAAAGCCCGGGGCTCGTAGAATTCCCTTTTTCCCTTTTTTCGGCGAGGAACATCAGATGTCCATGGACGACCGCGACGGCAAGATCTGGATGGACGGCGGCCTCGTCGAGTGGCGCGATGCCAAGATCCACGTGCTGACGCACACGCTGCACTACGGCTGCGGCGCGTTCGAAGGCGTGCGCGCCTACAAGACGGCCAAGGGCACCGCGATCTTCCGCCTGCGCGAACACACCGAACGCCTGTTCAATTCGGCCAAGATCCTGCGCATGAAGATCCCGTTCACCATCGAACAGGTGATGGACGCGCAGCGCGAGGTCATCCGCGAGAACGAGCTCGAGAGCGGCTACATCCGGCCGCTGACGTGGATCGGCTCCGAGAAGCTCGGCGTCAGCCCGAAGGGCAACAAGATCCACTTGTCGGTCGCCGCGTGGGCCTGGGGCGCCTACCTCGGCGAGGAAGGGCTGCGGCGCGGCATCCGCGTCAAGACGTCCAGCTACACGCGCCATCACGTCAACGTCACGATGACGCAGGCCAAGACGGTCTCCAACTACACGAACTCGATCCTCGCCAACACCGAGGCGGTCGACGACGGCTACGACGAGGCGTTGCTGCTCGACGCGAGCGGCTTCGTGTCGGAAGGCGCCGGCGAGAACATCTTCGTGGTCAAGGACGGCGTCGTCCACACGCCCGACCTGTCGGCCGGCGCGCTCAACGGCATCACGCGCAACACGGTGTTCGCGATCTGCCGGGACCTGGGCCTGAAGCTGGTCGAGAAGCGGATCACGCGCGACGAGATCTACATCTGCGACGAAGCCTTCTTCACCGGCACCGCCGCCGAGGTCACGCCGATCCGCGAACTCGACCGCATCGAGCTGGGCCGGGGCGCGCGCGGCCCGATCACCGAGAAAATCCAGAACGCGTTCTTCGACATCGTCAACGGCCGCGATCCGAAACACGCCGAGTGGCTGACCGCCGTCTGACCGCCTGACCGAGAACCTCGCCATGACCGAAAAAACGCCCCCTCTCGTCGAAGTCACCGCCAGCGACCTGCAAGGCCCGGGCGTCGTCTTCTGCCCGAATCCGAAGATGCCGCTGTGGAGCGGCCACCCCAAGGTCTTCATCGACCTGAGCCACGAGGGACGCGGCCGCTGCCCTTATTGCGGCACCACGTACCAGCTCGCGGCCGGCGTGAAGATCGCGGCCGGGCACTGATCGCCGGGCCGGCCGGGCGCGGCCAGGCGATCAGGCCGGCCGACTCGCCTCGACCAAGGCGCGCAGCGCCCGCGCTTGCGTGGCCAGCGGCGGGGGCAGCGGCTCCGTGCCCGCCATCACCGCTTCGATGTAGCGCGCGGTGCTGGCGGCGTCGATGGCCGTCGGCAATCCCGGCAACGCCGCCAGCGGGCCGCCTTGGGCGTCCACCGACAGGTCGGGCCGCTCGACGCCCGCGGCGAACGCGGCCAGCTTCGGGCAGCGGCGCGCGTCGGCGACGGGTTCGCCCTCGGTGCCGCGCATCAGCATCGCGTCGGCCCGCGTCAGCGACAGGAACTCGCCCAGGCTCGTCGCGTACTCCGGGTGCGTGTGGTTCACCACGCGCACGACGCCGGCCCGCGAACCCAGCGCCGGCAGCAGCTTGGCCAGCGAATGCGCCGGGTTGCGCAGGCCGATCAGCCGGCGCAACGCGAGCGCGCGGGCCAGCGGCGGATGCAGGTCGTCGGTCGCGATGAAGGCCGGCGCGCCGGCGGCCCAGCGCGCCGCCACGCCGCAGCCGTCGCGCACCGCGGGCAGGCCGAGCGCTTCGAAGACGGCCGCGGTCGTCACCCGCCCCGGGTCTTCCTCCAAGCCGTGCACGAGCACCGACAAGCCTTCGCGCGCGAGCCGCAGCGCGAGCAACGGCACGAGATTGGGCAACCTGCGCGCCCCGTTGTAGGACGGCAGCACGACGGCGCCGCCGGCCGGCGGCGGCAGCGCCCGCATGCGGGGCACGACCGCATCCATGAAGCCCGCGAGCTCCTGCGGCGTCTCGCCCTTGATGCGCATCGCGATCGCGAACGCCCCGGCTTCGACGTCGGTCACCCGGCCGTCGAGCAACCGCGCCATCAGGTCGGCGGACTGCTCGCGCGACAGCGACCGCGCGCCGTCCTTGCCGCGGCCGATCTCGCGAAGATAGGGGGCGATGCTCACGGCGATGTCCTCTTGCCGGCGGGCTGCGGCGAGCGCTCCGGGCCGCGGCGCCTCAGCGCTTGGCCTCGACCTTCTTCATCGCCAGATAGTCCGGTTTGTCGATCTCGTGCAGCTGGCGCGAATAGCGTTCGGTCGCGTCGAACCAAGCGTTCAGGCGCTCGTCGAGCTGGGCCGGCGCCGGCGCGGCGACGAAGGCGTCGATCGCGAGGTAATAGCGCATCGTGTTGCGCTCGACGAGGCCGCGCACGCCGCGGACGAAAGCGGGCTTGCCGTCGGCGTCGGCGCCGGCCGCGGTGAAGCCGACTTTGTCGCTGCCGGCCGTCGACAGGTACGCGTTCATCGCGATGCGCGCGCCGGCGCCGAAGCCGTAGGCATAGCTCATGGAGAGGATGGTGTGCGTGGCGTCGAGCGGCGCCGCCTCGACCTCGAACCGGTAATCGCGCGTGCCCAGCGGGCCGTCCGCGGACGCGAGGCCGGCCTTCAGGTAATCGGGCGCGGACGCTTCCAGCTTGTAGCCGAGGTGAAGCATGTAGGCGTCGCTGACCGGCTGGTCGTATTTCCGGCCGAGCGCCACGTCGAGCCCGTCGGGCCGCGCATGGCACATCTTGACGTTCAGGTGCAGGATCATCATGCCGCACCAGCTGTCGGTGCCCCGCAGCGCCTTCTGCACCACGGGCCAGGGCTGGTCGACGCGCGCGAGCACCTTGCCCTCCAGCCAATCCTGCGCCTGCGTGGACTCGATCACCACGGGACGGCCGAACGGGTTGTGGGCGAACTTGTCTTTCTGCGCGTCGAAGCGCGCATGCAGCGCGGCGGCGTCCGGCGAGGCGGCCTGCGCCCGCGCGTCCATCGCGGGCGGGGCCAGCGCGGCGATCGCGAGCGCGGCGATCGCGGACGACCGGTGCGGGCCGCGGCGCGACCATGGGCGCGGGCGGGCGGCGGAGCTGGAATTCGAATGCATGGCCGATGTTCCCATATCTCCCCGCGCCCGCGGCGCGGCGCCCGGCCTCCTTACAATGCGGCGCTATGCAAGCGTCCCCTTCCCGCGAGCGCGAATTCGTCCTCAAGCTGTCGTGCCGCGACGCCAAGGGCATCGTGCACGCCGTCTCCGGCCTGTTGTTCCAGGCCGGATGCAACATCATCGACTCCCAGCAGTTCGGCGACCTGATCGGCCCCGGCGCGACCGGGCGCTTCTTCATGCGCGTGCACTTCGAGGCGCCGCCCCAGCTGGCCGACACCGCGACCCTGAACCGCATGATCGCCAACGTGAGCCAGCAGTTCGGGATGGAAGCGCAGCTGCATCCGCTCGCGCGCCGGTCGCGCGTGGTGCTGATGGTGAGCCAGCACGGCCACTGCCTGAACGACCTGCTGTTCCGCTGGCGCAGCGGCCAGCTCGACATCGACATCCGCGCCATCGTCTCCAACCACCCGACCTTCGCCGACCTCGCGGCCAGCTACGGGATCGCGTTCCACCACCTGCCGCTGGCGGCCGGCGCCGGCCCGCAAGCCAAGCGCGCGCAGGAGCGCCAGGTGGAAGCGCTGATCGCCGCCGAAGCCGTCGACCTGGTGGTGCTCGCCCGCTACATGCAGATCCTGACGCCCGAGCTCTGCGCGGCGCTGGAAAACCGGGCGATCAACATCCACCACAGCTTCCTGCCCAGCTTCAAGGGCGCCAAGCCGTACCACCAGGCCCACGAGCGCGGCGTCAAGCTGATCGGCGCGACCGCGCATTACGTGACGGCGGACCTCGACGAGGGGCCGATCATCGAACAAGGCGTCGAGCGCGTCGACCACACGTCGACCCCCGAAGACATCACCGCGATCGGCCGCGACGTCGAATGCGTCGTGCTCGCGCGCGCCGTGCGCTGGCACGTGGAACACCGCGTGCTCCGCAACGGCCGCAAGACCGTCGTCTTCGATTGACGGATCCTCGCGCCGCCATGCCCAACCCCAAAGCCCGAGCGACCGCGCCGATGACCTCGCCCGAAGACGCCGAGGCCCAGTTCTACGAGGCGCTGCGCGACGCCGACCTCGACCGCGTCATGGCGGTCTGGGCGGAGGACGAAGACGTGGTCTGCGTGCATCCGGGCGGCACCCGCGTGATCGGGCCGGCGGCCGTCCGCGCCACCTTCGAAGCGATCCTGGCGAACGGGCCCATCGTCGTCCATCCCGAGCACGTGAAGCGCGTGCAGTCGATGGGCGGCGCCGTGCACAGCGTGCTCGAACGCATCGACATCGCGACGGACGCGGGCCGGCGCACCGGCTGGATCGTCGCGACCAACGTGTACGTGAAGACGGCGCAGGGCTGGCGCATGGTCGCGCATCACGCGAGCGCCGGCGCCGCGGACGAGCTGCACGACCTCGGCGAGACGCCCGCCGTGCTGCACTGACTCCCGCGCCGAAGCTTGTCCTCCGCGCCGTTGGCCACTTACCGCGCGCCCTGGTGGCTGCCGGGCGCCCATCTGCAGACTTGCTGGCCGGCGCTGCGCCGAACGGCCGCGGCCGCCGATCCGCCGCGGTTGCGGCGCGAACGCTGGACGACGCCCGACCGGGATTTCATCGACGTCGACTTCCTCGACGGCGACGCGGCGATCCCCATGCTGGTGCTGTTCCACGGCCTCGAAGGCTCGTCGGCGAGCCACTACGCGCAAGCGTTCGCCCGCCTCGCCCGCGCGGCGGGCCGGCCGTACGCGGTGCCGCATTTCCGCGGCTGCTCCGGCGAGCTCAACCTGGCGCCGCGCGCCTACCACTCGGGCGACCACGAAGAAATCGATTGGATCCTGGCGCGCCTGTCCGAGCGCCGCGGCGCGCCCGTGCTCGCCGTCGGCATTTCGCTGGGCGGCAACATGCTGCTGCGCTGGGCGCAAGAGGCCGGCGGCGCGGCCGCGCGCAGGGCGGCCGCCATCGCCGCGGTGTGCTCGCCGATCGACCTCGCCGCGGGCGGCCAGGCCATCGGCCGCGGCGTCGGCCGCCTCACCTACACGCCGTTCTTCCTGCGCTCGATGAAGCCGAAGGCGCTCGCCAAGCTGCGGCAGTATCCCGGCCTGTTCGACGGCGAACGGCTGCGCGCCGCGCGCAACCTCTATGAATTCGACGACGTCTTCACCGCCCCGCTGCACGGCTTCCGCGACGCCGACGACTATTGGCGCCGCGCATCGGCCAAGCCGCGCCTGCGAGACATCCGGATCCCGGCGCTGGTGCTGAACGCGCTGAACGACCCGTTCGTGCCGCGGGCATCGCTGCCCGCGCGGTCGGAAGTCGGCCCGCACGTGACGCTGTGGCAGCCGCGGCAGGGAGGCCACGTCGGCTTCGCCCGGGGCGGCCGCCCGCCCGGCGACCTGTTGGCCATGCCGGAAGCGGTGCTGGGCTGGTTGCGCGATCATGGCGGCTGAGGCCGACGGCCGCGAAACATTCGACGAGGACTCCGCATGGACGACATGGTGCGCGCCGCGCTGAAGAAATGGCCCGGCGTGCCGGCCTGCACCGGTTGGCTGGCGCTCGACGCGCGCGGCGACTGGTACATGCGCGACGACCGCACCCAAGCCGCCGGCGCGTTTCCCGCCGCGAAAGGCAGCCGCATCGAACACCGGCAACTGCGCGAATTCATCGAGCGCAACTACGAGTCGACCGCCGACGGCGAGTGGTTCTTCCAGAACGGCCCGCAGCGGGTGTACGTCGAGCTCGAAGCCGCCCCGCGCGTGTGGCGCCTGCGGCCGCGCGCCGGCGGCGCGCCCGAGGCGCGCTCGCACGCGGGCGGCGCGGCGGCCGTGGAATCGGCTTGGCTCGACGACCGCGATCGGCTGTTCCTGCATACGGACGCCGGCTTCGGCATCGTGCACACGCAAGACATGGAAGCCGCCGCCGACGCGGTCGAGGCCGGCCTCTGGACGCCGCGGACGCTCGCATTCGACGCGATGCCGGCCCGCTTCGGCTTTTGCCTGAGCCCCGCGAAGCGATGGGGCGCGGCGCCCCCGCGCGCATGAACCCCGCGCGGCTCGTGCGAGGGCGCCGGGGTCAGTTCGACGCGGCGGAGGCCGGCGCCGCGCCGGCGGCGGGCGCCGATGCGGCGGCGGCCGGGGCTGGCGGATCCGCGAATTTGGCGCCGCCCTTGTCGGCCATGTAAGCCACGGCCCGGGCGATTTCGTGATCGCTGAAATCGCCGCCGCCCTGGGCCGGCATGCTGCCCTTGCCGTGCAGCGCGGAATTCCACAGCGCATCGAAGCCTTTGGCGATCCGGGGGCCCCAGGCCGCGGCGTCGCCGAACTTCGGCGCGCCGAGCAATCCCGCGGTGTGGCACGTGGTGCACTGGGCCTCGAAGACTTGCTGCCCGGTCTTCGGGATCACGGCCACCGACGCATCGAAGACCGCGTCGCTGGCCAGCGGCGCGATGCGCCGGGCCACCGCCGAGGGCGCGAAGGCGTCGGAGCCGGGCGACTCTTTGTTCTCCAGCGAGACGAACTGCGTGAGCATGACGATCACGATGACCGGCACGATGATCGCAGCGGCGACCACGGTGATCAGCTGCTTCGGCGTCTTGATGCCGGATGCGTGTTCTTCGTCGTCGTGATGCTCTTCGCTCATGGATTCCTCTGACCGGGGCTGCAGGAAGGACCTTCGATCGACCGGCGCGCCGCTGTTGCGAACGCGCCGCGACCGTCAGGCAAAAGCCGCGCGATTATAGGTTCGGGGAACTCGCAAGAACCCGGCGAAGGCGCCGCCGGCGCCCCGGGAAAAACCCCCGATCGCCGTCACCTTCCGGCCGTCGCTCGCGGCCGTTCAGACAGTCTGCGCCCCCGGGGCGGCCGGCGGCACGACGCGGGCGACGAGCGCCGCGACTTCCTTGCGATAGCGGTTGAGCTCCTGGACCGACGCGAAGCTGCGTTCGAGCAGCAGGCCCAGGTTGTGCAGGATGCGCTCGACGACCTTGTTCTCCCACACGGCGTCGAAATGGATCTGCTTGTCGAGCCACCCTTCGAGCCACTCGGGATCGGGAATGCGGCTCTGGACGGTGTCGCGGGGGAACAACCGCGCGTTCACGTGCAGGTTGGTCGGATGCAGCGCCTGCGCCGTGCGGCGGGCGCTCGCCATCAGCACGCCGACTTTCGAGAACGCCGCCTTCGCTTCATTGCCGAAGCGGGCCAGCGCGCGCTTCATGTAGCGCAGGTAAGCGCCGCCGTGGCGCGCCTCGTCACGCGCGAGGGTCTCGTAGATGTGGCGGATCACGGGCTCGGTGTGCCACTCCGCGGCGCAGCGGTACCAATGGTTGAGCCGGATCTCGCCGCAAAAATGCAGCATCAGCGTCTCGAGCGCGGGCGCCGGATCGAATTCGAAACGCACCGCGTGCAGCTCTTCCTCGGTCGGCACCAGCTCGGGACGGAACCGGCGCAGGTACTCCATCAACACCAGCGAATGCTTCTGCTCCTCGAAGAACCAGACGCTCATGAAGGCGGAGAAGTCGCTGTCGTCGCGGTTGTCGCGCAGGAACATCTCGGTGGCCGGCAGCGCCGCCCACTCGGTGATCGCGTTCATCTTGATCGTCGTCGCCTGCTCGTCGGTCAGCCGGGTCGGATCGAAAGACTCCCACGGGATGTCCTTGGCCATGTCCCACCGGACGGCTTCGAGTTGTTTGAAGAGTTCTGGATAGAGCATGCTGGCCATCGAAGTGATGGGCGCAATTTTAAGCGGCCGCGGGGCCGCGGCGGCCAGCGCCGGCCGAAAAGACGACGAACGTCTCGCGTCGGGGGAAGGAAGCCGCCTTCAAGCGCCGCGGTCGGCCCGCTCTCGAGCTGGATCGCCGCCGAGCAAGGCGCGGCGCATCGGCCGCAACCGTTCGGCCGCGGCGACCGACGGCGGCGCTCGTCCGATCCGGCCGGTTCGGAGTTATCCGTGAATCCAATCGGAGGGGCTGAAGCGTAATCATCGGAGGACGAGGTTCGAGGCGCCGATGCGAGATGCGCCGATTCGCCGCCGAGTCCCGATTCGAACGTGAAGACCTTGTCCCGGGCGAAAATTTCGACATACTGGCAAATCGGTTTGAAATGCGGCCACAAAATCCTTTGCTCACCCAAGACAATCCATCGATGGCGGCCGCGCAGGCCAGGCTGTCCGGGAGCTTTCATTTCCTGGCATACGATAAGCCTGCTGCGGCGCGGGAATGGATTTTCGACGGAGAATCGGGCCAGATGAGATGCGTGGAGGCCAGAAGGCCTTCGCATCGCTGCGACAATCGCCGCGCATCCTCCAGTTTCCTCGCTGCGCAGTTTCGTCGGGTTTCTCGCGAAAAATCCCGAGCGTTTCTCCTCCTCCCTCCCTCCCTTGTTCGCTCCGGGGCGCTGCGCAGCGATATTTACACCCTTGGCGCGGCGGCGCGCATCGCGCCCGGCCGGGTCCGCGGAGTGAGGCCGCGCATGGCGCGGCAGCCTGAAGGCGGCCTCGCAGCCTGCGGGTCAACCGCCCGATGACGGCCCGCCGCCGCATCGCCGTGGTCGGTTCAGGCATCGCGGGCCTGGGAGCCGCGCATCGGCTCGCCCCGGTTTGCGACGTCACCGTCTTCGAAGCCGATTCCCGCCTGGGCGGCCACGCCAACACCGTCGAATTGACGCTGCCCGGCCCCACCGGCGGCCAGGCCACGCACGGCGTCGACACCGGCTTCCTCGTTTTCAATCGCCGCACCTATCCGCGCCTGGTCGCGCTGTTCGCGGAGCTGGGCGTGGAATGCGCCGAATCCGAGATGTCGTTCTCGGTTCAGACGCGTCGGCCCGGCCGGTTCGGCGAACGTCGGCTCGAATGGGCCGGCACCAACCTGAACACCGTGTTCGCCGATCGCGCCAACCTGGTCAGCCCACGCTTCCACGGCATGCTGATGGATCTGATGCGCTTCAACCGGCTGGCGACCGAACTCGCCAGCGGCGACCCCGAAACGCATCCGGGGCAGGCGCTGGAAGATTTCCTCGCCGCGCACCGCTTCGGCGAGGCGTTCCGCGACGATTACCTGCTGCCGATGATCGGATGCATCTGGTCGTGCTCGAACTCGCAGATGCTGCGCTTTCCGGTGGGCACGCTGATCCGCTTCTGCCACAACCATGGCCTGCTGCAGGTGCGCCGGCGCCCGCAGTGGTACACGGTGCGCGGAGGCTCGCAGCGCTATGTCCGACTGCTCGCTTCGCGCATCGGCACGGTGCGCCTGGCGACGCCGGTGCTGGGCATCCGGCGCCACGGCGGCTTCGGGGCATCCGCCGACGGCGGGGTGTCGGTGCGCACCCGGAACGGCGTGGAGCGGTTCGACGAGGTCGTGCTCGCATGCCATGCGCCCCAGGCGCTCGCGCTGCTGGACGACGCCGGCACCGAGGAGCGCCGCGTCCTCGGCGCGATCGGCACCCAGGACAACGAAGCCGTGCTGCACACCGATGCGCTGCTGCTGCCGCGCCGCCGTTCGGCCTGGGCCGCCTGGAATTGCGAGAGCGCCGGCCCGGACGGCCCCCGGGGCGGCGCCGTCTGCCTGCATTACTTGCTGAACCGCCTGCAGCCGCTGCCCTGGCGGCAACCGGTGATCGTCTCGTTGAACCCGCTGCGCACGCCGCGGCCCGAGACGGTGCTGCACCGCATCCGCTATGCGCATCCGGTCTTCCACGACGCGGCGATCGCGGCGCAGGGCCGGCTGCCCCATCTGCAGGGACGGTCGCGCATCTGGTTTTGCGGCGCCTGGACAGGTTATGGCTTCCACGAAGACGGGCTGCGTTCGGGGCAGCAGGCCGCCGACCGCATCCTGTCGCGCCTGGCCGTTCCCGGCGACGCCGCGCCGGATCTCGGCGCCGCACCGGCGCGCGAAGCCGCATGACGATCGGACATCGCGCTGCAGCCGACGCGGCGACCGCGGACGCGCCGCGCCCCGCGCAGGCCCGCCTCGGTTTCGGCGAAGTGCGCCATCGTCGCTTGGCTCCGGTCGCGCATGCGTTCACGTATCCGACCTGCTTCCTGCTCTTGCCGATGCGCTCGCTGCGACGCGCGGCCGACCCGCGGCTCGCGCGCAATCGCCGCGCGTTGTTCGGCTTTCGCGATGCCGACCACGGCGAAGGCGGCTCCGACAGCCTGGCCTGGTTCGAACGGCTGCTCGCGCGCGAAGGCGTGCGCGACGCCGACGGGGAGGTCTGGCTGCACTGCATCCCGCGCATGTTCGGCTTCGCCTTCAAGCCGGTCAGCTTCTGGTACGCGCACCGCGCGGACGCGACGCTGGCGGCGATCGTCGCCGAAGTCAACAACACGTTCGGCGAGAGCCACTGCTATTTTCTGGAGGGCTCCGCGCTCGCGTTCGGCGCGACGCTGCAGGCGCGCAAGGCGTTCCACG
>JBEVLR010000375.1:0-4178 GCA_040509075.1 Burkholderiaceae bacterium
GGGCTTCGGCGGCGCCGGCCGACGCACCGGCCACCGCCTTGATCCACCACGCCTATCGGCCGCCGGCCGGCTTCGGGGGCATCCCGCCCGGCGTGTTCAAGGCGTCGACAGTGCGGTTCGAGAACGTGGCGGCGCTGCGCGCGCAGGATTGGCTCGACAAGGGGTCGTACACCTACGGCCTGCACGGCACGCCGACTTCGTTCACGCTCGAGGCCCGCATCGCGACGCTGGAGGGCGGCGCGCACGCGCTGCTGACGCCCAGCGGGCTCGCCGCCGCCGCGCTGGTCAACCAGGCGCTGCTGTCGGCGGGCGACGCGGTCTTGCTGCCGTCCAACGTGTATTTCCCCAACCGCAATCTCGCCGAGCATGAACTCGCCCGCTGGGGCATCGCCCACCGCATCTACGATCCGATGCGGCCCGAATCGCTGCGGCAGGCGCTCGGCTCGGATGTCGCGCTCGTGTGGATCGAGGCGCCGGGTTCGGTGACGCTGGAATTCCCCGACCTGCGCGCGCTCGTGCGCACGGTGCGTTCCGGCGCGCCGCGCGCGACGATCGCGATGGACAACACCTGGGGCGCGGGCCTGGCCTACGACGCGTTCGATCTCGGCCCGGCGGGCGAACCGGCGCTGGGCGCCGATCTGACGATCCATGCCTTGACGAAATACGCGTCCGGGGGCGGCGACGTGCTGATGGGCTCGGTGGTCACGCGCTCGAAGGCGCTGCATGACCGGCTTTCGCTGACCCACAGCCGCCTCGGCCTCGGCGTCGGCGCCAACGACGTCGAATTCGTGCTGCGCGCGCTGCCCAGCCTGCCGCTGCGGTACGCCTCGCAGGACGCCGCCGCGCGCCGCGTCGCGCGGTGGGCGCTCGGACGCGGCGAGTTCGTGCGGGTGCTCCACCCGCCGACGGCGGGCTCTCCCGGGCACGAGCATTGGGCGGCGCTGTGCCGCGGCGCGGCTGGGATCGTGACGGTGGAGTTCGACCCGGCCGGCTCCCCTGGGCGCGCCGAGCGTTTCGTCGATGCGCTGCGCTTGTTCGGCATCGGCTGGTCCTGGGGCGGCCCGATGAGCTTGGCGGTGCCCTACCTGCCCCGAACGCTTCGCCCCGAGGCCGGCCGCGATCGCGGGGCGCTGGTGCGGCTGTGCATCGGACTCGAGGCGGTCGACGATTTGATCGCCGACCTGGAGGACGGCCTGCGTCGATCGGCCGAGCCTTGACGCCGCGCAGGCGCCGGTGCGGCGCTCGCGGGGAACCCGTCGTCCCGCGGATCGTTGCACCCACCCCTGGGGCGCGGCCGGGCGGCGCTCAACTCCGCGACGGCCCGGGCACCTTGTGGCGCATCAGCCGGCCCTTCTCGCGCTCCCAGTCGCGTTCCTTGACCGTGTTGCGCTTGTCGTGTTCGGCCTTGCCCTTGGCCAGCGCGATGTCGGCCTTCACGTAACTGCCTTTGAAATGCAGGTTCAGCGGCACCAGCGTGAAACCGCGCTGCTCCACCTTCCCGATCAGGCGCCGGATTTCGGCGCCGCTCATCAGCAGCTTCTTCGTGCGGTCGGCTTCCGGATGCACATGGGTGGAGGCGGAGCGCAGCGGATTGATCCGGCAGCCGATCAGGTGCAGTTCGCCGCCGCGGATCAGCACGTAGCCGTCGGTCAACTGCACCTGGCCGGCGCGGACGGACTTGACTTCCCAGCCCTCCAGCACGACACCGGCCTCGTAGGTCTCTTCGATGTGGTACTCGAACCGCGCGCGGCGGTTCTCGACGATCAGGGCTGACATGGGGCGCTTAAAATTGGTCCATTGTATGAAGCATGTCAAGAAGTCCGTCCTGCTCTGGTACTCGGCCCGCGAAATGTACGAACTCGTGGTCGCGGTCGAGGACTATCCGAAATTCCTGCCTTGGTGCGACGCCAGTTCGGTGCTCGAGCGCCACGACGCGGATCCCGCGCGCGGCTCGCCCGCCGGCACGACGGCGCGGCTGGGCCTGTCGTTCGCCGGCGTGCGGCAGTCGTTCACGACCCGCAACGAGGAGGTGCCCGGGGAATCGGTGCGGCTCGCGCTGGTCGACGGCCCTTTTTCGCAGCTCGACGGCTTTTGGCGGTTCAAGGCGCTGAAGGAGCCCGACCCGAAGCGTCCGACGCAGGCCGCGGAACCCGTCGCATGCCGGGTGGAGTTCGATCTCGCCTATGCCTTCTCCAACCGGGTGTTCGAGGCGGTGCTGAGCCCGGTCTTCGATCAGGTGGCCAACACGTTCGTCGATTCGTTCGTCAAGCGGGCGGAGCAGGTTTATGGCGAACGATGACCTGGATGGCGACGCGAGCGGCGCGCGCCTCGCGGACGATGCGGCGACCATCGCCGTCGACGTCGCCCTCGGCCTCGCGCCGCGCCGGGTGCTGACGGCGGCGGTCCGCCTGCCGCCCCGATCGACCGTGGCCGACGCGTTGCGCGCCGCGGGCTGGGCCGAGCTCGCCGCCGCGCGGCTCGGCGACGCCGCGCTCGGCGCGGCCGGTTGGTCGACCGCGGTATGGGGCCGCGCGCGTGCGCTGTCCCATGCGCTGCGCGACGGCGACCGGGTGGAAGTGGTGCGCGCGTTGGCCATGACGCCCGCGCAGGCGCGGCGTGCGCGCTACCGCGCCGCCGGCGGCGTGAAGGCCTTGCGCGAACGCGCCGCGAAGGTGCGCGAGGCCTGAAGGGCGCCCGGCGCCGCCGTCGGGCCCCACATCCGCCGGGCGGGCGCTCAGTTGGCCGGTGCGCCGCAGTTCTGCGAGATCGCCTGCTGGGCCTGCCGCGTCTGGGCGGCGATCGCGGCGTCGTCGAGGTATTCGCGCTCGCCCTTGGCGTTGATGCGGGCGACGCGCATCCCGCTCTGCAACGTGCGCGCCTGTTCCCGCGCGGTGCCGCAGTTCTGCGCGCGGGCGTCCGCATTCTTCTGCTCGGCGCGCGCCTTTTCGGCCGCGGCGGCGGTCGCCTTGTCCTGATCGGCCTTCGCCTTCTTCCGTTGCAGTTCGCCGTCGGCCGCGCCCAACGGCGCGCTGGACGCGGCCGGCGCGCCGACGGGCACGACCTTGCGGGAGACGACGTCCTTCGCGTCGGGCGGCGGCGGCGTGTCGCTGATGTGGAACTGGCCGGCGGCGTCGCGCCACTTGTAGACGGTCTGGGCGGAGGCGCCCGCGGCGGCGATCGCCAGGAGGCAGGCGACGAGAGGCAGTGCGGTTTTTTGCATGGTGCGGGTCGGCGGAGGGCTGTAGGGCAAGCGAACGCGTTCCGGACCAACGGCGTTCCGGGGTCGCAGGTTGACGAAGCCTCGCCAATATCGCTGCGAAGCGCCAGTGTAGTGCGCGACGGCATGAAACGCGCGGGCCGCGCGCGCCCGATCGGCGGCCGCCCTCTGATCCGTATAATCTGCTTTTGCGTCTGGAGCTTTCCCCATGCGCCTTCTCGGCAAAGCGCTCACCTTCGACGACGTGTTGTTGGTGCCGGCATATTCCCAGGTGTTGCCCCGCGACACCAGTCTCAGAACCCATCTGAGCCGAAACATCGTCCTGAACCTGCCCGTCGTTTCGGCGGCCATGGACACGGTGACCGAAGCCCGCCTCGCGATCGCCATCGCGCAGGAAGGGGGCATCGGCGTCATCCACAAGAACCTGACGCCGATGCAGCAGGCCGCCGAAGTGGCGCGCGTCAAGCGCTACGAATCGGGCTTGTTGCGCGATCCGGTGACCATCGCGCCGGGCGCCCGGGTACGCGACGTCGTCGAGCTGTCGCGGCTGCACGGCGTCTCCGGCTTCCCCGTCGTCGAGAACAACCGCGTCGTGGGCATCGTCACCAACCGCGACCTGCGCTTCGAAACGCGCATGGAAGCGCCGGTGCGCGAGATCATGACGCCCCAGGAGCGCCTGGTCACGGTGCCCGAGGGCACGTCGCTGGCCGTCGCCAAGGAGCTGATGCACCGGCACAAGCTCGAGCGCGTGCTGGTCGTCAACGACGCGTTCGAGCTGCGCGGCCTGTTCACGGTGAAGGACATCACCAAGCAGACCACTTTCCCGAACGCCGCCCGCGACGCGCAAGGCAAGCTGCGCGTCGCCGCCGCGGTCGGCGTCGGCGACGGCACCGAAGAGCGCGTCGAGCTCCTGGCCAAGGCCGGCGTCGACGCGATCGTGGTCGACACCGCCCACGGCCAC
>JBEVLR010000376.1:0-5895 GCA_040509075.1 Burkholderiaceae bacterium
AGGGCGACGCGAGAAGCTTGCCGGCGTCCGGCTTGAAATAGAACGTGTCCGAGATGTCGCCGACGTAAGGCCATCCGGCCGCGCCTTCCGGCGCATCGACCGTGACCACGGTGCGGCGCCTCGGCGACAAGCCGAGCGGGCGCACGCCCAGCCGCACCGCCACGGCATCCGCCCACGCGCCGGCCGCGTCGACGATCCAGCGCGCCCGGAACGCCTGCCGATTCGTCCGCACGCGCCAAACGCCGCCCGCGCGCTCGCCTTCGAGGATCTCGGTGTCGACGAACAGCCGTCCGCCCTGGTGCTTGAATCGACGCAAGAACCCCTGGTGCAGCGCGTGCACGTCGATGTCGAGCGCATCGGATTCGAAGATGCCGGCGACCCAATGCGCGAGGTCCAGGCCAGGACACATTTCGGCCAGCTCGCGGCCCTCCACCCAGAGCGCGGTCGTGGAGATCGCCGCGAGCACTTCCTGGTGCGAACGCAAGGCCGCAAGCGACTCCCGGTCCGCGACGAACAAAGCGCCGCGGCGGCTCGTCAACGCGCAGTCCGAGAAGCCCGGCGGCGGCGCTTCGAGGAAGGCCCGGCTGGCGCGCGTCATGCCGCGCACCGTGGCGTTGCCGTAGGTCTCCAGGAAGATGGCGGCGGACCGGCCGGTCGAGTGGTAGCCTGGAAACGGCTCCCGCTCGACGACGCAGACCCGGCCGTGGGCGGCCAGGGCGCACGCCGCCGACGCCCCCGCGATGCCGGCGCCCGCCACCAGGAAATCGCAGTCTTCGATCTGTTCGGTCATTGGTCGGCTTCCGACGGATTCAGGCGATCGGCTTGCCGGCCGGCTTGGCCCACAGGCTGGCGCTGCCGAACAGGATCGCTTCTGCGGCGACCCCGCCGAGCAAGCCCCAGAAAGCGGCCCCGACGCCGAAGAACGTCACGCCCGAGGCGGTGATCAGGAACGCGATCAACGGCGGTTCCCGGCGCTTGTCGTCGGCCATCGCCGCGCCGATGCCGCCCGCCAGCGCGCCGAGCAGCGCGAGGCCGGCGATCGCCGCGATCAACGCATCCGGCAGCGCGGAGAAGACGCTCGCGACCAGCGTGCCGAACACGCCGATCACGATGTAGAGGCTGCCGCAGGCGACGCCGGCCACATATCGACGTTCGGGCTGGGCGTGCGATTCGGGCCCCGTGCAGATGGCCGCCGTGATCGCCGCGAGGTTGATGCCGTGCGCTCCGAACGGCGCGAGGATCAGCGACGCGAGGCCGGTGGTCGTGATCAGCGGCGACACCGGCACCCGGTAGCCGGCCGTCTGGAGCACCGCGTAGCCGGGCGCGTTCTGCGACGCCATCGTGACGAAGCACAGCGGGACCGCGAGGCCCACCATCGCCGACAACGAGAACTCCGGCGGCGTGAGCACGGGCCTGGCCAGCGAGATCGACAAGATCTGCACGTCGACCAGGCCCAGCATGCCCGCGGCGCAGAGCCCCACCGCGAGCGCGGCGACGACGGCGTAGCGCGCAAACCAGCGTTTGCCCGCGAAATAGGCCAGCACGATGGGCGCCACCAGCACCGGCACATGCTGGAACGACGTGAACAGGCTGGTGCCGAAACGCAGCAGCACCCCGGCCAGCATCGCCGCGATCACGGCCTTCGGGATGCGCTCCATGATCCACGAGAAAAGCCCGGTCACGCCGAACAGCGTGATCAGCACGGCCGACAACATATAGGCGCCGACGACCTCGCCGTACCTGTACTGGGCCAGGCTGGTCACGAGCAGCGCCGCGCCGGGCGTGGACCAGGCCGTGATGACGGGAGCCTTGAACCGCAGGCTGAGCAGCAGGCCCGTCAACCCGCTGCCGAGGGAGATCGCCCAGATCCACGACGACAGCTGCCCGGTGGACAGGTGCCCCGCGCGCGCGGCCTGGAACACGATGACGGCCGGCCCCGCATAGGACACGGCGACGGCGATCATGCCGGCCACGAGCGCCGACAACGAAAAATCTCTCTTCAATGCGTTCATAGACGGCGGCCCATTCCTTTTTCAGCGGGGGCGACGGGATCCCGCCGGTCGATATAGGGCGATGGGAAGAAGTCGTCGATGACCACCGCATCTTCCTTGCGCAGGCTCCGCGTGATCGCGCGCGCGAGGGCGAGGTCCAGCACGCCCATGCCGAACGGCGAAAAGATGCGGGCGCGCGACAGGTCGGGCTTCACCCGCGCGTCGATCAGGTCGGTGATGTCGCCCGCCATGAATCGGCGATGGCCGACCTCGCGGCTGGTCAGATCGACGGAGGTCGCCGCTTTCATGCAATGGCCGATGTCGTCCGCGAAATTCTGGGCCGACAAGATCACGGCGGGGGCCAGGTCGCGCAAGGACAGGTGCAGCACGGTCGGGCAATGCGCGAACCAGCCGGCGTCGTCGACATGGGGCGCGCCGGCCGACGTCGCGAACAGCACCATGTCCGACGTCCGCACGGTCTCGGCGCAGTCGGCCGCCGCGCTGGCGACCCCCAACGCGCCGCATTTCTCGCGGAACAGCCGCGCCCGTTCGGCGCAAAGGTCGGCGACGAGCAGCAGGCCGATCTCCCAGCCCAGCCGCACGAGCAACGACAAGGTGGCCAGCGCGATCGGCCCGCAGCCCACGATGCCCAACTGGCGGATCGACCGGCGCTCCGGATGCAGGTAGTGCGCCGCCACGATGGCCGATGCCGCGGTTCGGGCCGCGCTGATGGCGCTGCCTTCGAGGCAGGCGGTCGGATATCCCGTCTCGCGGTCATTGAGGATCAACAGCGCGGAGGCCCGGTCGATCCCGCGTTCCAGGTTCTGCGGAAAGCTCGAGATCCATTTGATGCCGGCCACGGGATCGTCGTCTTCCAGCGAAGCGGGCAGCGCGATGATCCGGCTTCGGTCGTTGCCCGGGAAGCGCAGGAAGTAGCTGTCCGGATTGACGGTCTTGCCGCTGCCGTGCGAACGGTAGGTGTCGCGCACCAGATCGAAGGTGTCCTGCGGGTGGCGCTCGAGCCATTGCTCGATCTGGCGGGCGCCCACCACCTTCAAGGTCGGCGTGTATCGATCCATCGAAGCATCCATTTCAGTCAAGGTTGATCTCCGTCGACGGGCCCCGAGGCCGGGCTGCGCCCGACTCCCGGGGAGACGTGGGGAACGTGGTGGGCCGCATGGCCTCGGCAAGCAAGCTTCATCCGGCGAGCGCCGACGAACGGCGGGCGGCATCGGCGGCGCCCGATTCGTGGTCCCGCGGCGCATGGACGCCGGGGAAGGCCGACTCGACCCAGGCGGGGTCGTAAATCGTGTCGACGTAGCGATCGCCCAGATCGGGCGAAATCGCCACGACGCAATCGCCCGCGCGCAATCGGTCCGCCATCCGCTCGACGCCGCACAGCACCGTCCCGGACGAACCGCCCAGCAGCAAACCTTTCCGCGCGATCCGCAGACACATGCGTACGGTCTCCTCTTCGTTGACCATGATCATCTCGTCGAAAGAAGAATGCGAGCGGATGGGAGGCGGATCGCTGGTCCCGAGCCCCGGGATGCGGCGCTTGCCAGGGGCCGCGCCGAAAGTGACGGATCCGACGCTGTCCACCGCGATGATTCGGGTCCGGGGAGAATGCTGACGAATATATCGGGACACCCCGCCCAAGGTGCCGGTCGTTCCCGCGCCGATGAAGACATAGTCGACCTTGGGAAACCGCCGAAGGATTTCCGGACCGGTCGCGAGGTAATGCGCTTCGACGTTGTTGATATTGGCGTACTGATTGACCCAGAGCAAATCCGGATCCGCCGCCAGCAACGATCGTATTTTACCGATCCGGGTTCCCAGAAACCCCCCATTGGCATCCCGTTCGTGGACGATGACTAAACGCGCGCCATAGGCCTCTATCAGTTTGGCGGTCTGCGGTGAAATATTGGGGTCGCTGATGCAGGTGAACGAATAGCCCTTGGCCGCGCACACCATGCTCAACGCCAAGCCCAGGTTGCCCGAAGAGCTTTCGATGACCCTCGAGCCGGGGCTCAGCTTGCCCTCGAGCTCGAACCTGGCCATCATCCGGATGGCCGACTTGACCTTGATGGATCCGGTGATCGAACACCCCTCCAGCTTCAGGTATATGGGCAACGCCGGCAACACATCTTGCAATTCAAGGAAAACATCGCCGAAAACCAGATCCGTGGGAGATTTGAAAAGCATGCCGCCTCGCGATCACATTCAATTTATTTAATCACGACGACAATTGAATTGCAAACACGGATAGATTTGCTGACAACTTTTTTTAAGGGGGTTATTCCAGATCAATTCCTCATCGCGACAGCTGCTGAAAATCCGAACCGGTGCGGAAAATCAATCCCAAGGACAGAAGTGTGCAAGACATCCGTCGCGTGGGCGGCGAACCGTGCGGAGCAGATTCCGGGAAAAGCCGAAGGGACAGCGCTCAGCGGCTCAGCGACATGAGTTCGCTGGGGCGTGTCGCGGCCGGCTCGCCCGATTCGTTCACGCCGCGCGACCGCGCCGCGACGCGCACGCAATTGCGGCCGTCTTCCTTGGCGCGGTAGAGCGCATCGTCCGCGGCCTTCAGCCAGCTGTCGACGTCATGCTTGCGATGCAGCTGCGCCACGCCGATGCTGACGGTGACTTCGAAGCCCGGCGGCCATCCGCTGTGCTGGATGCGTTCGCGCAGCATGGTCGCCACACGCATCGCGTCGGCCACGTTGTTGTCGGGCAGCAGCAGCGCGAACTCTTCGCCTCCCATGCGGAACAGCCGATCGATGCGGCGCGCCCGCTCGCGCACGAGCGCGACGACGTAGCGCAGCACGTCATCCCCCGCGGCATGGCCATGGCGGTCATTGATGCGCTTGAAGTGGTCGAGATCGACCGCGAGCAGCGACACCGGACTGTTGCTTCGCCGCGAATGCTCGATGGCGTCGGCCAGCGTGGTCGCCAGCTGCCGCCGATTCAGCGCCCCGGTGAGCGGATCGGTCGTCGCCTGCTCGTAGAGCTTGCGCTGCAACTCGCCCACCACGCCGAGGATGACGTTCAGGATGACGATCGACAGCCCGGACGTGACCGCGAAACGCCACATCGTGGGCAAGCCCAGCACATGCAGCACCAGCGCCGAGGTCATCACGAGCAAGCCCAGCGCGCCCGCGGTCGCTTGCCAGCCGGGCAGCGCGAAATAGCAGAACAGGATCGCCGGATAGCACCACATCGCGCCGTGCACGCCCCGCTCGAGCAGCGTGGCGGCGATCGCCAGGCCGATCGGCAGCAGCATCCAGCCGTAGGTCACGGGCGCCTTGCGCCGGCGCCACAACGCGATCGCGTCGACGGCCAAAGGCACCATCACGATGAAGGCCGCCGCGGCGACCAGGAACTTGCCCGCGATCAGGTCGAAGACCGCGAACGGGAACAGGAGCGCGATCGATCCCACCGCCATCCGGAACATGATGCGATCGCGGTATTCGCCCAGCACGTCGCGCCGCGAGCCGAGGGAGGCCAGCCAGCGTCGGACGCGGTTCATCGAACCCACCGGCGGGCACGGGCACGCGGTCGACCTTGGACGGACATCTGGCGCATGCGGCATTGTGACCGGCGGCGAGCCGCGCGCGGTTTTTTGAAAGGTGACGAATTCCCGTCCGGGCCGGCGGTCGACGAGCAAGGTGACGCCGGGCGTGAGATATGCCACTGCGCGACGCTCCTGGCGGCCTTGCCGAAGCCGCCCGGGGCTGCGCGCGGGCTCCTCGGGCGTTCCGGCGCGGGCGGACACATCCAGCGACAATCGCGGCGCCGACCTGCGTCAAAAACGGACATTTGCCCCTTCAGGCGGATTCCGATCGGTCGAATAAGCGGCTGGAGCCCGTGCATTTCTTCTCGTTGACGATGTTCCCGCCGCGCG
>JBEVLR010000377.1:0-8964 GCA_040509075.1 Burkholderiaceae bacterium
GGCATCGGCGGCCTGCGGCCGGCGATGGGGCTCGACACCTGGATACCGGCGCACGCAGATCGCCTCGAAGTGCCCGCTGCAAAGCCGTGTTCGCCGGATCGGCCGGCGATCCGGCCGCCCGCGCAAGCGATTGAAACCCTCGTTTGGAATATATAGTCGCCCACTGCGTTCAACCATTGACCTCGAACGCTGCGCGGCGTACCGTTTCCGATTGATTCTCAAGACTGCTCCGCACGGCGGCGCCGGTGGCGGCGAAGAAAGTCAGGGGAAAGACGGACGACATCCAAAACGAGGAAGGGCGCGCAGACGGGAGCACGACGGCCGCGGAGTTCGGAGCCGAGCCGTCGGACCGTCGCGGCCGGTGCAGGGAGATCCCGTCGCCCGAGGGGCGGGCGACGGAGTTGGGGAGATCCAGGGAAATGACGAGAATCTATCTGATCGACGACCACCCGATCGTGCGCGCAGGATTGCGCGCGCTGCTGGAGGGCGCCGGCCATGCCATCGTCGGCGAAGGCGCCGACATCACGCAAGCGCTGTCGGAAGTCAACCGCTTCGAGCCGGAGGTGGTGCTGCTCGACCTCCATCTCGACGGCCGCTCCGGCTTCGAAGTGCTGGCCGAGCTGCAGCGCCGCAACCAGTCCGCCAAGGTGGTCGTGCTGTCGATGTCCGATCAACCGCGCAACGTGGCCGAGGCGCTCCGCATGGGCGCGTCGGGTTACGTGCTCAAGGGGTCGGCGAGCGTGGAGCTGCTCGCCGCGGTCGAAGCCGTCGCGATGGGCCGCCGCTACCTGGGCGCCGGCCTGACCGACATCGCCGTCCAAGGCCTGACCACGGATGCCGACAAGGGCAACACGCTGTCGCCGCGCGAGCGCCAGATCCTCGTGATGGTGGCGCGCGGCAAGTCCAGCGCCGCGATCGGCGAAGACTTGCACCTGTCGCCGAAGACGGTGGACACCTACCGCAGCCGCCTGATGGCCAAGCTCGAACTGGCCGACGTGCCGGCGCTGGTGCGCTGGGCGCTGCGCGAGAAGCTGATCGATCTCGACGACTGATCCCGCGGTTCGCCCGCCGCCCGCAACGAGACGCCGCGCCCGACGCGGCGTCTTCGTTTTCCGCGCGCCCGGGGCGGGCGCGGCCGGGCCGTCGCCCCGCGGCGGGCTCCGTTCCTGACGCCGCGCATCGAGATGTCCCCACAGCCCGGCGCTCAGGCACGGTTCGCCGCATCCGAAAACTGGGCAGAGGGATGCGCCGCGCGTGCGTCGCCGGTTTTCAAATGACGATCGAACGGAAGAGGTAGCCATCATGAGCATCGAACGCCAATGCGACGGCCCCGCCGCGATCCGGCGCGCCGATCCGGACAACGAGCAGTTCTGGTTCCGGGACGGCGACGTGCCGCATTCCCGCAACGACCGCATCGCCGAAGCCTTCGGGCTGATCGCGATGGCGTTCTCGCTCGCGATCGGGTTCGTGATCGCGATGCTGCCGGTGGCGGCCCATGCGGCGACCGCCGCCGCGCAGGCCGCCTCGGCGCCGTCGCTGGAGCTGTCGGCGTTCAAGATCGTCGCCGCCGTCCCCGGCAAGCCGGAACATCTGGTGCCCGCCAACGACGCGCAGGCGGGCGACCGGCTCGAGTACCAGGCGGTCTACCGCAATCCGACCGACGCGGCGGTGCACCACGTGATGGTCACGGTGCCGGTGCCGGCCAACGGCGTCGAATACGTGATCGACACCGCCAGCCCGCGCGCCGACTTCGCGAGCACCGACGGCAAGCGCTACGCGCCGCTGCCCCTGCAGCGCGTCGAGACGACGGCCGACGGCCGCACGGTGACGCGCCCCTCGCCGGGCGCCGACTACCGGTTCATCCGCTGGAACCTCGGGGACGTCCCCGCCGGCGCAACCCGCACGGTGCGCACCCGCGTCCAGTTGCTCACCAACGGCGTCGCCGCCCGCTAAGCGGCCCCTCCACCCCACCGATCCGCGCCCCGCGCGGGCTCGGCCGCACCGCCTTCGAACGCTTGCGGCCGGGGCCGCCGCATGGCCGCCTCCTCGCCGCCTGTCGCGTCGCCAGCTGGAAACATCATGCACAACGATCTCTTTGTCCGCCTCTGCACCGATGTCGCACGCCTCCTCGCCCGTCCGGCGCGGACGCTCGCCATCGCGGGCGCGCTGGCCGCGCCGCTGTTGGCCAGCGCGGCGACCGCCGCGCCGGCCGGCGCGGTGATCGGCAACCAGGCGTCGGCGACCTATTCGGACGCGTCCGCCGTCAGCCGCACCGTCACCTCCAACACCGTCGTCACGACCGTGCAGCAAATCGGCAGCCTGACGCTGACGGCCAACGGCACGAAGACGATCTCCGCCGGCGGCCAGGTCTACTACCCGCAGACGCTGGCCAACACCGGCAACGGCAACGACAGCTTCGCGCTGTCGGCGCTGCAGTCGGGCGCGATGACCTTCACGTCCGTGCAGTTCTACGCCGACGCGAACGGCGACGGCGTCCCCGACGGCGCGACGCCGATCACCGCGTCGGGCACGCTGGCGCCGGGCCAGGTCTTCAAGTTCATCGTCGCCGGCGTCGTGCCGTCGATCGCGGTCACCGGCACCAGCAACGCGACGACGGTCACCGCGACCAGCGCGTTCTCGCCGTCGACCAGCGCCTCGGTCGTCGACACCACCACCGTCTCGGGCCAGGGCGTGATCAACGTCACCCAGGCCATCGACCTGACGGCCGGCCCCTCGCCGTCGAACGGGCGCACGGTCACCATCACCTACACCAACACCGGCAACGCCACCGCCACCGGCGTCACGCTCAACGAGCTGATCCCGGCGGGCATGACCTACGTGGCCAACAGCGCCCGCTGGAGCGTGAGCGGCGCGGGCGTGACGCTGACCGACGCGAACGCGGGCGACAACCAGGGCGGCATCGTCTGGGACTACGGCGTGACGTCGTCGGGCAAGCCCACCGCCGTGATCGCCTCCGTCGCCCCGGGCACGAGCGGCACGGTGACGTTCCAGGTCAACGTGAACTCCGGCCTGGCGCCGGGCGCGCTGCCCGCCACCGCGATGACGGGCAGCTTCGCCTACAACGACGGCGCCTCCCCCGTGGCCGCCTCGAACACCAACACCCTTCAGTACACCGTCAACCAGACGGCGGCGCTCACCTTCGCCGGAGCCACCGTGGCCAGCGCGCCGCAAGGCGGCAGCGTGTCGTTCGCCGACACCGTGACCAACACCGGCAACGGCGCCGACAGCTTCGACATCGCGATCGGCCCGTCCACCTTCCCCGCCGGAACGACCTTCCAGCTGTTCCAGGCCGACGGCCTCACGCCGCTGCAGGACGCCAACGGCAACGGCATCCCCGACACCGGCCCGATGGCCGCCGGCGCGGCGCTCAACGTCGTCGTCAAGGCCGTGCTGCCCCCGGGCGCGACCGGCGGCCCCTACACGGTGCAGGTGGTCGCGACCTCGCGCGTCGACCCCACCAAGACGGCGACGGCCACCGACACGCTGACCGGGATCAACGGCAACGCCGTCGACCTGACCAACGACACCGTGGTGCCCGGCGCGACCGGCGTGGGCGCCGGCCCGGAAGCGTCGGCCGTGCTGACGCCGACGGTCAACCCCGGCGCCACGCTGCGCTTCCCGCTGATCGTGTCCAACGGCAGCGCGGTCGCCGACGCGTTCGACCTCGCCGCCGCGACCGACTCCGCGTTCTCCGCCGGCCTGCCCGCGGGCTGGACGGTGACCTTCCGCGACGCCAACGGCGCGATCATCACGACGACGGGCGTGCTCAACGCCGGCGCCTCCAAGGCGGTGTTCGCCGACGTCGCCGTGCCGGCGAACTACGCCGCCGGGACGACGCAGCTTTATTTCCGCGGCCTGTCGGCGGCGACCGGCGCCTCCGACCGCCTGCACGACGCCGTCACGGTCAACACGCTGCGCAGCCTCGTGGTCACGCCCAACCACACCGGCCAGACGACGGCCGGCGGCGCGATCACCTACGTGCACACCGTGACCAACACCGGCAACGTGCTGGAGGGCGACGCCGTCGCCAGCACCGCGCTGCTGTCGTCCGCCGACGCGCAAGCGGGCTTCACCACCGTCGTCTACTGGGACAAGAACAACAACGGCGCGCTCGACGCCGCCGATCCCGTCGTCACCTCGCTGGCGCAGCTGACCGGCGGCACCAACGGCGCCAACACCACGGCCGGACTCGCGCCGGGCAAGAGCGCGACCCTCATCGTCAAGGTCACGGCGCCGGCCAGCGCGGCCCCGGGCTTGGCCGACACGACGACGCTCTCGGTGACGGTCACCGGCGTCATCGGCGGCATCTCCGCGCCGGCGGCGGCGGTCTCGACCGACGCGACCACGGTCGTGGGCTCGCAGGTCACGCTCGTGACGACGCAGGCGCTCGACGCCAACTGCGACGGCATCGCCGACACCGCGCTGTCGGTCAACGCGATCACCGCCGGCGCGCTGCCCAACGGCTGCATCCGCTACGCGGTCACCGCGACCAACGCCGGCCCGGCGGCCATCACCGGCCTGGTGGTCACCAACGCGACGCCGCCGCTGACCACCTACCACGCGGTCGTGCCCGCCGCCACCACGATCGGCACCGTCACCGCGCCGGGCGCGGGCGCGGCCGGCAGCGTCCAGGCGACCGTGGGCACCCTCGCGCCGGGCCAGTCCGCCGTGCTGACCTTCGGCGTCCGCATCACGCCCTGACCGCCCGTCCGCCCCTCCTCCCGCCCGCCGGCATCTTCCGCACCGCGCCATGCTTGGATCCCTCCGCTCCCGTTTCGCGCGGCTCGCCGCCGGCGTCGCGCTGGCCTGCGCCGCCGCGGGCGCGCACGCGGCCGGCTTGATCGAGCTGCAAGCCAGCGCCGCCTACGAGGATCAACACGGCAACGCGGTGTCCCTGCAGTCGAACGTGGTCGTCTCGAACGTCGGCGACGGCAGCCCGACGATCACGTTCTACACCGACGCGACCTTCAGCCAGCGCGCCTACTCGACGTCGCTCGGGCAAGCGCTCTACGTCGGCGTGGACGCGCGTTCCTGCAACGTCAACCACGACGCGGTGGAAAAGCTGGAGCTGGCGCTGTGGTCGGCCGACGTCCAGCAGAAGCTGCTGGTCGACGCCGTCGAGACGGCGCCCGGCTCGGGCATCTTCCGCTTCCAGGTGCCGAGCGGCGGCTTGGTCGACGCCTCGCAGACGGCCGTCGGTTCGAAGCAATTCCATTTCCGGGTTCCGACGAGCCGGGCGACCAACACGCAGCGCGAGATGAGCCAGGCCGAATCGCCGGTCTGGGTTCCGGCGGCGACCAACGACGTGCTGCAGGCGCACATCGAAGGGTGCGGCTACGGCTCCGCCACGTCGGACATCCTGATCGATCCGAGCGGCGTCGTGTTCGACAGCGGCAACAACGGCCCCGTCGCCGGCGCCGTGGTGACGCTGATCGACGTCGACGGCACCGGCAACGGCGGTTTCCCGGGCCGCCCGGCCACGGTCCTGCTGGAGGACGGCGTCAGCGCGGCGCCGTCGACGGTCACCACCGGCGCGGACGGCCGCTTCACATTCCCGCTGATCGCGGCGAGCAACTACCGGCTCGACATCGCCCCGCCCAACGGCTACGTCTATCCGTCGAAAGTGGCGCCGGCCAGCCTGCCTCCGAAACGCAACATCCAGGCCGCCGGCTCGTACCACGGCGTCTTCGCCGTCAAACCCAGCATCGGCGACATGCTGGTCGACCTGCCGCTCGACGAGATCCCCCACGGCATGTCGGTCACCAAGACCGCGTCGCGCACGAACGCCGAAATCGCCGAATCGGTGGGCTACACCGTGATCGTTCGCAATGTCGGCAACGTTGACCTCGACCGCATCGACCTGCAAGACACGCTGCCCACCGGCTTCGAATACCTGCGCAGCAGCGCCACGCTCGACAACGCGCCCGCGGCCGAGCCCGCGGGCGGCAAGGGCCCCGCGCTGACCTTTTCCGTGCCGTCGATGGCCGCCGGCCAGACCCGCACGCTGCGCTATCGGGCCACGATCGGCCCGCTCGCGCTGCAGGGCGACGGCGTCAACCGCGCCCAGGCCCGCGCGGCGCTCCCGTTCGCCACCGTCAGCAACGTCGCCGCCGCGACCGTGCAGGTGCAGCCGGGCGTGTTCACCGACCGCGCGATGGTCCTGGGCAAGGTCTGGGCGGACTGCAACGCCGACGGGCTGCAGGACGACGGCGAGCCCGGCGTTCCCGGCGTGCGGCTGATCATGGAAGACGGCAGCTTCGTCGTCACCGACGGCAAGGGGCAGTACAGCTTCTACGGCGTCAGCCCGCGCACGCACGTGCTCAAGCTCGACGCGACGACCCTGCCCGCGGGCACGGCGCCGACGGCGACCTCGTCGCGCAACGCCGGCGACGGCGCGAGCCGTTTCGTCGACCCGCGCGCCGGCGAACTGCACCGCGCGGATTTCGCGCTGTCGGGCTGCTCGAAATCGCTCGACGCCGTGATCGCGCTGCGCGTCGGCTCGAACAACGAACTCAGCTCCGCGCTGAAGATGGATTTCCGCGCCGACGGCGGCGCGCAGCCGTCCGGCGACGTGCGCGCGCAGCCGGCCAGCGGCCTCATCGGCGAAGCCCAGGGCGCCGACGGCACCCGCTACGTCACGGTCAAGGCGCTCGCGGGAGCGGCGGTGGTCTCGCATATCGAAGCCGCGCCGGTCGCCGAACAGACGCTCGCGCAACGCGTCTCGACGCTGGACAACGCCCTCGCCTTCGTCGACCTGAACGACGGCCAGGCGCTGGACGCGGCGCAGGCCACGGTGCGCGTCAAGGGCCCGTCGCAGGCGCGGCTGGCGCTGAGCGTGGACGGCCAGGACGTCGGCGAAGAACGCGTCGGAACCCGCGTGCAGGACGAGCGGCGCCAGCTCCAGGCCCGCGATTACGTCGGCCTGCCGCTGCCCGCCGGCGACCATGCGCTGACGCTCACGGCCAGCGACCCGTTCGGCAACGTGCGCGCCACGGCGCGCGTGACCGTGCGGGCGCCCGGCGGCCTCGCCCGGATCGCGCTCGCGCTGCCCGCGCCGACGGCCGCCGCCGACGGCGAAACGATGGTGCCGGTCGACGTGTCGCTGGAAGACGCGCGCGGCGTGCCGGTCACCGCCCGCACCGCGATCACGCTCGACGCCTCCGCGGGCGAGTGGGACGCCGCCGACCTCGACCCGCGCGAGGCCGGCGTGCAGACCTTCATCGAAGGCGGCCACGCGCGATTCCATCTGCGCGCGCCGCGCGCCCCGGGCACGGCCGAGCTGCGCGCGGCCAGCGGCAAGGTGGCCGCCAAGGGCAAGATCTCGTTCGTGCCGGCGCTGCGGCCGTTGATCGCCGCCGGCATCGTCGAGGGCGCGTTCAACCTGCACAAGCTCGGCGCCGGATCCATCTTGTCGGCCGGCGCCGCCGATGGTTTCGAAGCCCAGCTCAACGATTTCGCGAACGGCGGCGGCGCCGCCGGCGGCCGGGCCGCGCTGTACCTGAAAGGCAAAGTCCTGGGCAGCTCCCTGCTGACGCTGGGCTACGACTCGGCCAAGGAAAGCAACGCGGCGCTGTTCCGCGACATCCAGCCCGACCAGTTCTACCCGGTCTACGGCGACTCCTCGGCGAAGGGCTTCGACGCCCAGAGCACCTCGCACCTCTACGTGCGGCTCGAGCACGACAAGTCCTACGTGCTCTACGGCGACTTCACGACGCAGGGCAACGACCCGACGCGCCAGCTCGGCGCCTACCAGCGCAGCCTGACCGGCGCCAAGGCGCACGTGGAGGAAGGCCCCGTCGCCGCCACCGCGTTCGCCAGCCGCGCGACCAGCCGGCAGGTCGTCGACGAGATCAAGGCCAACGGCACTTCCGGCCCGTTCCTGCTGTCGAACGGCCAGCCGCGACCCAACAGCGAAACGATCTCGATCCTGGTGCGCGACCGCAACCAGCCGGCGCTGGTCCTGCGCACGACCGCCCTGACGCGCTTCACCGACTACGACATCGACGCCTTGACCGGCCGCCTGCTGCTGCGCGCGCCGGTGCCGAGCGTCGATCCCGATTCGAACCCGGAATCGATCCGCGTCAGCTATGAAGCCGACGCGGGTGGGCCGAGCTTCCCCGTCGCCGGCGCCGAGGCGAAGGTCAAGCTCGGCGACAAGGTGGAAGCCGGCATGTCGCTCGTGATGGACAAGGATCCGCTCGACACGATGAACATGGCCAGCGCCAGCGTCACGTTCCGGCCCGACGAGCGCACCACGCTCACGCTGGAAGCCGCGCGCACGTCGCACGACCTCGGCGCCGGCGCCGCGGCGGCGGCCGGCCTGGGCGCGGCCGCGCTCGTCGACGGGCGCGGGGACGCGCAGCGCATCGAACTCAAGCACGACGACGACAAGCTCAAGATCCAGGCGCAGGCGGTCCACACCGACCGGGATTTCGGCAACCCGTCGTCGACGATCGCGGCCGGCCGCAACGAGGCCGACCTGAAGGCGTCGTATGCGGTCGGCGCCAAGACGCGGCTGGTGGCCGACGTCGCGAGCACCGGCGACGCCGCGACGGGCGACCGCCGCAACGGGCTGCTGCTCGGCGTCGAACGCAGCCTCGACAACGGCGCGAAACTCGAAGCCGGCGTGCGCCACGTGCAGGACGATCCGGGCGCGGCCCGGCAGGCGGCCGACGCGCCGGGCACCGACACGTCGACGGTGCGCGCCAAGTACAGCGCCCCGGTGCCGGGCGTGGCGAAGGCGACGGCGTTCGTGGAAGCGGAGCAGGACGTGCACGACGCCGGCAAGCGCCTGGTGGCCGTCGGCGGCGATTACCGCCTGACGCCGGGCTCGCGCGCCTACGTCCGCCAGGAGGTCGTGTCGTCGCTGACCGGCGAACTCGATCTCGACGCCTCGCAGCGCCGCAACTCGACGCTGGTGGGCGTCGACTCCGAGCTCGGGCG
>JBEVLR010000378.1:0-6312 GCA_040509075.1 Burkholderiaceae bacterium
TGATGACATCGCCGTGTTTCGGCCATGCGGCCGATGCCGCGCCCGACCGCTTCCGCCCCTGCGAGCTTCCATGAACGACATCGACGATCCATCCTCCGGCGCGGGCCTGACGCACTTCGACGCGCAGGGCCGCGCGCGCATGGTCGACGTCGGCGGCAAGGGCGAGACGCGCCGCGCCGCGCGCGCGACCGGCACGATCCGCATGCAGGCCGCGACCTTCGCGATGATCGCCGCCGGCGGCGCGCGGAAAGGCGACGTGATCGGCGTCGCCCGCATCGCCGCGATCCAGGCCGCCAAGCGCACCGCGGAACTGATCCCGCTGTGCCATCCGTTGCCGCTGACCCACGTGCGCGTCGAATTCGCGCTCGACCGCGACGCCGGCGCCGTGCACTGCACCGCGCTCGTCGAAACCCTGGGCCGCACCGGCGTCGAGATGGAGGCCCTGACGGCCGTGCAGGTGGGCCTGCTGACCGTCTACGACATGGTCAAGGCGGTGGATCGCGGGATGGTGATGGAGGGCATCCGGGTGCTGGAGAAGCGCGGCGGGAAGTCAGGGCCGTGGGCCGCGAACCCCGACGCGTCGGACGACCGACCGGATTGATCGCGCGCCGCGCCGGCCGCCCTTTTCCCGTTCCGGCCGCGTCCGCGCGGGCGTCACCGGAAGTCGCGCCAAGTCATCGCGGGCGGTTCGGGCTGGCACTGGAACGGCTTGGCGGGCACGGTGGCGTCGGCGCAGGGCGCGAAGAATTCTTCGGCGTCGTCTTTCTTGAACTCGAGCAGGCGGGCGGCGATGTAGCGCGCGCGGTCGTACTGGCCGCTCTCGGCGAGCGCGTTGGCCCAGGCGATCATCAAGCGGGTGTCGAGCAGCGAATGCGTCGCGCGCTCGAGCGCGCCGAGCGCGCGCGAGGGCGGCTCCGCGGTGGTGGCGTCCGCATAGTCGGCGTGGTGGGCGAACAGCGGGCTGCTTTGGCCCGACGAGATGCGCACCGCGAGCGGCGGCAAGCCTTCCTCGTCGGAAAAGATGGTGGAGATGCGCCAGTAGTCGACGCTCGCGAGCGCCGCGAGCGCCATCATCAGCCCGCCGATCCAGCGCAGCGCGACCCCTTCGCTGCTGAGCCGGATCAGGGTCGTGCCCGAATCGACGGACCGCCCGCCCGCGATGCCGCTGAGCGCCGGCGGGCCGGGGTCCGCCGGGCCCGAACCGAGCGTGAAGCCCCAGGCCCAGGCGGCCGGCAGCAGGAAATAGGCATACCACAAGGGGTATTCGTCGAGGCTGTGCAGCCCGATCATCGCGATCATCACCCACGCCGCGCGCGCGCCGTGGCCGGCGGCGCCTTCGGCCCCCCAAGCGCGCCGCGCGCCTTGCGCCAGCGCCCAGATCAACAAGCCGAGCACGACGATCGCGCCCGGGACGCCGAGTTCCACGGCGAGCTGCAGCGGCAGGTCGTGCGTGTGGTCGAAGAACGCGGTCGGCCGGTGCGGGAACGGCGTCAGCGTCCAGGCGAAGTTGAATTCGCCCCAGCCGACGCCCAGCCAGGGCTGCTGGGCGATCATGTCCAACGCGTTGCGCCAGATCGCGAAATGCGAGCTGTCGCCTTCCCCCAGCCGGGCCGCGGCGCCGAACACGCTGTGCTTGTAGGCGAGATAACGCGCCAACGCGAACCACAGCACCGACGCGACGGGCAAGCTCGCCATCAGCATGGTGCGCACGCCGCGCGACAGGCGCCGGTCGAGCGCGCCCCACAGCACCAGGATCAGCACGCCCCCATACAGGCCGGTGCGCGAGCCGCTCAGGATCACGCCCAGGATCAGCAGGCTGCCCACGGCGCCGCCGAGCCAGCGCGCGACCAGGCGCCATTCGACGAGCGGCACGAGCGCGATCACCGACCAGATCAACAAGCTCGCCAGGTGATTGGGCTGGCGCAGGTTGCCGACCGCGCGGCCGGCGAGGCCGGAGCGCGCGACGTAGTTGCCGTCCGGCAGGTCGGGCCAGAACACCTGCGCGACGGCGACGGCGCAGCTGGCCAGGCCGACGATCACCATGCCGATGGCGAACGGCGCGAACGCCTGCTGGCCCTCGCAGCCGGCGTTCTGGGCGACGCGCGCGCCCAGCGCCGCGACGGCGCAGGCGACGATCAGCATCGCCAGCGGCGGCACCGCGAGCGAGGTCGGCAGCGACCCGAGCGTCCACGAGCCCACCACCGCCGCCGCCATCGCGCCCAGCGCCAGCCACAGCACGATGACCGGCTGGCGCCGCGCGCCCTCCGGCGGCGTGCTCTGGTGCAACGCCAGGCACAGCCCCCACCCGCAGACGGCGAGCAGCTCGTTGAGCAAGGTCGGCGACGGCGTCAGGCTCAAGGCGAACAACGGCGGCACGATCAGGGCGACGCCGTAGGCCAGCAGGCGCGTCCAGGCGGTGTCGTAGGCGGATTGGTTTGTCATTGCAACGGCGGGGAAGGGAGCGGGCCGGTCGACGCATCGCCGATCGGCGGCGAAACCGGGCGCGTAGGGTAACGCGATTCGGCCGCGGCGCGCCGCCGGCCTTCGGCTATCTGAAATCGCGCCAGGTCAGCGCACGGCTGGGCGGCAGGCACTGGAACGGCTTCACGGCGACGCCGGCGTCGTCGCACGGCGCGAAGAACGGCGCCGCGCCCGGGAGCTTGAACTCGCGCAGCCGGGCGGCGAGGAAACGCGCCTTGTCGTGTTGGGCGTCGGCTTCCAGCGCGACGGCCCATCGCAACAGCAGCTTGCCGTCGAAGCCCGCGCGCGCGGCGCGCTGGATCTGGGGCAGCACTTCGGCCGGCGACTGCGCTTCCATCGCCAGCACATGATCGGCATAGTGGCTGAACAGCGGGCTGGCTTCGGCGCGTCCGAGACGTTCGACGAACGGCGCCGCGCCGGGGCCGGGCTGATAGAGCGCGGCGACGCTCAGGTAGCTCAGCCACGCGACGGCGCCCGCGGCGGCCATCAGCGCGCCCGACAAGCGCCACCAACGCGCGGGCTCCGCCGGCGCAGCCGCGAGGCCGCCGTCCGCGCGCGCCCCGGATCCCGCCTCCGGCGCCGCGGCCCGTGCGGAGGAACCCAGGGCGAGCCCCCCCATCCACGCGGCCGGCAGCAAGAAATATGCATACCATAGGGGGTATTCAAACAGCATGTGGGCGCCGATGAACGACACCATCGTCAACGCCGCCCGGCCGTCGACGCCGGCCCCGCCGGGCCGGCGCCGGGCGCCGCGGGCGGCGCGCCATGCCGATGCGGCCAGCAGCGCGATGATCGCCGCCGCCAGGGGCACGCCGAGCTCGGCCGCGAGCTGCAGCGGCAGGTCGTGCGCGTTGTCGACGAAGGACGTGCGGTCGGGCGCGGGCGTCAATGTCGACGCGAAACCGAACTGGCCCCATCCCACGCCCAGCCACGGCTGCTGCGCGATCAATGCGAGCGCGCGCCCCCAGATCGCCGATCTCGAAGACGAAAAATCGGAACCGACGTGCTGTCCGAGATCGACGCCGACTTTGTTCGAATGGGCCCAGAGGTCGACGCTCCACCACAGCGCCGCGGCGACGAAGACGGAGGACACGAGCGCGACGCGCGTCGGCTTCGCCAATCCGCGGTCGACGGCGCCCCAGCCCGCCGCCAGCCCGATGCCCAGCAGCGCCAGGCGCGAACCGCTGAGGACGGCGCCCAGCAGCAGCGACGCGCCGACCATCGAGAGCGCGGCCATCGATGCCTTGCCGCGCGCCGCGCCCGGCGCCGGGAAAAGGGTCGCCAGCGCCATCAACGCCCAGACCTGCGTGACGCCGAAAAGATTGGCCTGGCCCAGGTTGCCGACGGCACGCCCCGGGTAGACGAGCACGGCCGCAAGACGGTTGTCCAGCCAGGACGGGGCAAAGATCTGCAACATGCCGATCAAGGCGCCGCCGACGCCGGCGACCACCACGGCGACGGCGAAAGGCCTGAAGGCATCGGCCGAATCGCTGGCGCTGGCGCCATGCGCGACCAGCAAGCCCGCCATCGCCAAGACGGCCAAGGTGAGCAGCCCTTGCGACGACGGCACGCCGCCGCAGGCCATCGATTCGGCGCAGCCGACCGCCGTCAGGCAAAGCGCGAGCAGCAGCGGCCGCACCGCCCGCGCCGCCGGCTTCGCCAATGCGGGCGCGGGCGTGGCGAACAACACGAGCCCCCAACCGACGACCGACGTCAACGCGTTCGTCATCGTGACGTTGGGCAGCAGGGCCCAGTTGAGCAGGAACCCTCCTGCGACGGCGATCAGGAACGCGGCCAGGCGCATGCGGACATCTCGTGGAATTCAGGAAAAGGCGTCTCGGCGCACTTCGGAGCCCGGGCGAACGTCCGTCCGCAGGCCGATCGATGCGCCGAGCCGCCTCGAAAAAAGAAGAGGTGCCGAAGCACCTCTTTCATCCGACGGAAATCGGCGGGTCGATCAGCCGCGGCAGGAGCCCGGCAGATACTTCACCAGGGTGGCGCTCGTCGCCGGCGTCATCGACGTGCTGCCGCAGACCCATTGATAGACCTGCGTCGCTCCGATCGTGGTCGCGCTCGCAGTCAACGCCGTCTTGGCGCTGTCGGCCGGGATCAGCGTGAGGGCGTTGCCGTTGATGCCGGCGTTGGTCAGGGCCCCATCGGCCGACAAGGTCACGGTGATCGCGCCATTGGCGGTCGTGGTGACCGAAGCGACGTATTTGCTGGTCGGCGAAAGGTTCTCGCAGCCCCAGTTGTTGCCGGTGGGGAGGGTCGAGCCGGTTTGATAGACCTCGGAAATCGTCGTGCGGCATTGCGACGCCGCCAGCACCGCTTCCGAAATTTTCGCCTTGACGGTGTACGTCTGATAAGCCGGCAACGCGACCGCGGCCAAGATGCCGATGATCGCGACCACGATCATCAGTTCGATCAGGGTGAAACCCTGTTGGACAGTACGCTTCATGAAGAGCTCCTGAAATGAAGGGGGGATGAAAACGGATTGTTCGCGGACGGACTGTATGCGAATGCCGTGCCAGTTGGGAAGAGCTTGATTCGAGTTGCTGTCGCGTGACTTTTGCACGTCGGATGACGGGTCTTGTCGGTCCCTGCGATCAAGTTTCGTCTCGAGCGCGGGCGGATTGACAAAAAGCGTCACCCCAGCTCAAAAGTGTCACCCTTCAGCAGCTCCATCAACGGACGTTCCTGCTTCAGCGAACGCAGGCCGGCCATGACGGCGTCGATCTCGCCGGGCTTGATGTGGGTGATGTAGATGCGCGCGTTGGGCGGTGCAATGGCCAGTTCGGCGGCGAGCGAGCTGGGGCAATAGTGCCCGCTCAAGGCCGCGAGCCGGCATTCGGCCTCGCTGAACGCGGTCTCGACGACGAGGTGCTCCACCGGGAATTGCGCGATGCGTTCCCAGAACGGCGGGTTCGGGCCGGTGTCGCCGCTGAACACCCAGGCGCCGCGGGTGGACGTGGCCGAATGGACGGCGAAGCCGCAGGCCGGCACCGAATGGCGGGCGCTGAGGACTTCGACGCGCCGGCCGCGCAGCAGCATCGTGTCGCCGATCGCGAACGGCACGAAGCGCAGGACGGGGGATTCGGCCGTGGGCAGGCGCGTGAAGTCGGGCCACAGGTGGTTGTTGAAGATGTGGTTGCGCAGCACGTCCAGCGTCTCGGGCAGCGCATGCACTTCGATCGGAGGGGCGTTGCGGGAAAGGCGGCGCCGCAGCACGCTGTCGGCGAGCAGCGGCACGCCCAGCACGTGGTCGATGTGCGAATGCGTGAGCAGGATGTGGTCGATGCGTTCGAGCGCGTCGAGCGACAGGTCGCCGACGCCGGTGCCGGCATCGATCAGCACGTCCTCGTCGAGCAGGAAGCTGGTGGTGCGGCAGTCGCGCGCGATGGACCCGGAGCAGCCGAGAACCTGGATTTTCATTCTTCGATCGTCACGCGAGGAATTCTTGGATGGACGGCGGACGTCGCCGAGCGCACGGCACCGGTCGACCCGCCGCCGGGCGCCACCGGCCGGGTCTCCCACAGCTCGGCCAGCCGCGCTTTCGCGGACACGCGCACCGGCCATGTTGCGCCGACCGCGTGTTGCCGCCATGGTGCTCCCGTGGGGCCTCCTGTGCAAGGCGCCAAAGGCCAAGTTGTTCATGATTTCCGTCGATTTGCTCAACCGTTGCGGCGGCGCGATCGCGGACGCGGCCGAGCCGGGCCGCGCGGACGACGATCGCGGCGGATCGCCCGCGGCCGGCCGCCGTTCGACACGGCGCCCGCGAGGCGGCGGAGGGAGGACGCCGGCGCGGCCGGGCAAGCGCCGCACCGATGCGCC
>JBEVLR010000379.1:0-12664 GCA_040509075.1 Burkholderiaceae bacterium
GCCCCCCCTGCCGGCGCGGGCTGCGACGGCGGCGGCGGCGGAAGTCCCCGCGGTGGAGCCGACGACGCAACCCGGCCCCGGCCCCGACTCCGGCCCCGAGATCCAGATGAATGTCTATCCGCTCAACGAGATCTTCTACCTCGTCCAGACCACCGGCATCCGGGAAATGCACGTCGAGTTCTCCGACCACGGCGGCGAGCTGGGCGTGGTGCTGTTCTTCCGCCGCCCGCCGGCCTGATCAGGGCTCGCCACGCCCCCCAACGCCGTCGCCGACACGCCGCTCCAAGGCCTCCAGCCGGGCCAGCAACGCGGCTTCGCGCCGTTGCAGCGCACCCGCGGCCGCGCGGCCGGCCGCCAGCTCGGACAGCAGGCCCAGCATGAAGTCGGGCAAAGGCACGAGTTCCACTTCGAAGGCCCAACCGGAGCGCAGGCGCTCCAGCACCTCGGCCGGCGGCGCGGGGTCGAAATGGGGATCGGCGCTGGTGGCGAGCAGGAAGAGCTGGCGCGCCGGCGCCGGAGTCTCCAGCAGCACGAGATTGGCGACGTCCTTGAACGAGCCCGGGCGACCGTCCCAGCGCCACTGCTCTTGCGCCTGCGAATCCTTCAGCACGAGGCTGTCGAGCCAGGCCGCGCCCAAGCTGTCGGCGAAATCCAGGCGAAGCTGGGCCACCGGCGCGTCGAGGTCGGTGATGAGGAATCGCAGGTGCTGCCGCTTGCCGTCGAAGCTGATCGGCCATTCGCAGGAAGAACGCTCCGCGAACGCCGCGCCGGCCCCGCGCCAGAACAACTGCCCCTGGGCCCGCCGCGACACCACCGCGGCGGGCGGCGCGCCGGGCGACTGGCTGCGCGCCACCGGCCCGTCGGGCGCCAGCGCCAGCAGCTGCACCGTCTCGCGGGCCGGCGCCTGCGCGAACAGGCGCGCGGCGTCGCCGTCGGCCGTGCGGTCGAGGAACTCGTCGTAGCCGAGCAGCCCGATGTATTCCTGGCGCCGTTCGGCGAAGGCGAAATAGTCGACGTCGAAGTCGGTGGAATAGTCGAGGTCGAGGTCGACGTTCCAGACGAGCCCGACGCCGAAATCCTCGTCCACGGTGATGGCCCGTTCGCGGTTGTGCGCGCGCAGCACGGTGAAGGCCTTGTAGGTTTCGCCGACCCACGACTGCGGCTTGCGTTGCAGCGTGGTCTGCGAGAAATGCCCCGGGTTGCAATCGTGCACCACCAGGAAGCCGCCCGGATTGAGCAGGCGGGGCAAGACCTGCAGCGCCTGATCCACTTCCGGCCGGACGTGCACCGGGTCGAAGAAGATGATGTCGAAGCGGTTGCCCCGGTGGCGCTCGAGCAGCTTGTCGAGCGGCAGGATCGCGTCCAGCGCGGCGTCCTTGGCCGCCTCGAGCAGGCGCTGGAGGTTGTCCGCGTCGAGCAAGGAGCGTTCAGGCAGGTAAGCCACTTCCTTGTGCTCGCAGACGATGTCGTCGTAGTAGGTGGCGCCGTCGAACTTGTTGTATTCCAGGTAACGCTTCAGCCCGAACTGCCGGATCAGCCGGTTGATGATGTCGCCCTTGTTCGGCGGCGCGGGCCGTGCGGTGGTTTCCATGCTCACGGCTGAAAGGCTTTCCAGGCAATGCGGCGCGGCGCGGCGCGGGCGCCTGTGCGATCGAGGCGCGGAGCGGCGCCGCCGTTCGAGCCGCGATGGGCGTTTTCGGCGCGGAACGGGCGCGTTTCGGCGTCACCGGCGGGCATGCGGTTTCCGCTCACAGGTTTTCAAGCGGGGAACAGCTCGGCCGGCGACATCCAGCGCACGCAGTTGTAGGAGCGGCTGACGTCGATGAGGCGCTGCATGAACGTCCAGGCGTCGTCGAGCATCGGCCGGTGGTGGGTGAGGACGCCCACCGGCGCCGCCGGTTCGGCCTGGGCGCGCGAGTCGCGCAGGTGCGCGACCAGCCGCTGCACCAGTACCGCCGTCGGATGGCACGCGATGGGCGGCCGGGGCGACCACTGCAGGATGTCGACATGCGCATTGACCACCGGCAGCACGGCGGGCGCGGCGGCCGCCTCGCCGGGGTATTGCGACACGCCGCGCAGCCCGAGGCCTTTCAAGACCGGCATCGCATCGAGCCGCAGCCGGTTCCACGGCGGCACGAACACCGGCATGAACCGGTCGCCGAACAGCGCGGCCATGCCGTCGCGTCCCGCCTGAAGGTCGGCGGTCAGCGCATCGAGCGGCCGGGCCGCGCCGAATTCGCTGGGCGGCGCACCGGCGGGCTCATGGTTGCGGTGATCGTATCCGTGCTGGCAGAACGACAGCAGCGCCATGGCGGCGGTTTCCTGCGCCAGCGTCGCCGTGGCCTGGGCCGGGATCACGGCCACCAGGACCGGCACGCCGTTGCGCTCGGCCATGTCGGCCATGGTGCGCAGCGCCGGTGAATCCGCGATCAGGTCGTCGTCGCGCCACCACAGCGGGCAATGGCGCCCGACCTGCTGCCAATGGCCGAGCTCTTCGTGCAAGGCGTCGAACGCCGCGCCTTCGGAGGCGTCGGCGTCATTGGCCGGCAGGGCGGACGTTTCGGCGTCGGACATGGCTATCCTCCCCGGCAGCCGAGGCGCGCGACAGGCCGCGCCGGCAGGATCATCGGCGATCGGGGCGAACGGCGGGCCCATCGTCGTGCGTGAACATTCATCGGCAACTTCCACCCTCTGTTTTCCGTGCGGCGCTTCAGGCGGCGTGCCCGGCCGGCGCACCGACCTCGGACAATAACCGAAGGTCGCCGCCGCCGGCGCTCAATCCCTGGCGGGCGCTGGCCGCATCGTCGCCGTTTTTGAAGAAAAGATGGACTACCTCCCTGCCGCCGGTGCAGGGATCGGCCGCTTCCACGGCCAGGACGGTCAGGCCCCGCTGCGCGCAGCGGAAATGCCGCGCCAGATCCCGGCCATACAGGCGCAGCGGCCCGCCGTGGCCGGCCGAACCGGCCGGCTCGAGGGTCGAAGGACGCGACCAAGGCGCCGCGAAGCAGGCCAGCAGGAGGCCGCGGGGGGACAGCCGCCGCATCATGTTGTCGAAACCGTCCAGGTCGTCCTGCACGTATTCGAGCAGGTGGCTGAAGGCCAGCAGATCGACGCCGGCGCCGTCGCGCGACCGCATGCGGTCCATGCAGCCGTCCACGGCCCAGGTGTCGCAACGCCGGAACACCGTTTCGGGCAATCCGTTGCCGCGGGTGATCTGCAGGGCCAGCCGCCCTTCGAGGAAGCCGGGCGGCAAGGCCTGCGTCACGAGGCGCATGGCGCGCTGGCGCTCCAGCGAGCCGCAGCCCAGGCAACACGGCGGCATGCCGTTGCCGGCCGTGCGGCCGGCGGGGCCCGGGCCGAAGGCGCCGCCGCCGCAGAGGTTGCAGGCGGCGCGATCGCCGGCCGGCCGGCGCGGGGCCAGGCCGTAGTGCCGGCGCCGCTCGTCGACCAGGCGATCCAGGTAGCCCCAGCTGTGCTCGGGCGCGATGCGGGGAACCGGCGCCGGCGTCCACTCGACGGCATAGCCCAGGCTGCGCAGCAAGGGGTCGTAGGCGGGCCGCAGCGCCGCCACGTCGGCCGGCGTGAACCAATGGCGCCAGTCGCCGGTGGACTTGGTTCGGGCCACCCGCGCGTATTCGGGCGGAACGTCGACGCCGGCGCTCAGCGGCCGGCCGAGGTAGCGGGACAAGGCGTCCAGCCGGCCGGCCACGAAATCCTCGTAGCGCACCAGGTGCCAGGCGATGCCGGCGCCCGCGCCGACATCGGCGACGAAACGGCCGAACGCCGCCTGCAGGCTCAGCACGCGGCCGACGAAGCTGCGTTCATCCGATTCGAACAGGCGCACGATGGCGCCGAAATCGACCGACGCGGGATCGGCCTGCTTGGCCCGCAGCAAGGCCGAGAAACGGTCGAGGAAGGCTTGGTCGGCCAGCCGCGCCGGGCTGCTGGCCACCATATAGAGGAGGCTGCTCACCAGCTGGTCGCGCGGATCGCGCAGCAGCAGCACGCGACGGTCGAACGCCTCGGCGAACCGCACGATGGCCGCCTCGGGTTCGTTGCCGAAGATCACCTTGGCGACGCCGTCGCCCGCTTGCGCCCGCAGCGCCGGCACGACCTCCTCCAGCGGATCTTCGACGAACAGCCGCGGCGAGGCCATGGCCTGGCCGACCAGGGCGAGCAAGGCGGTGGTGCCGCTCTTCGCGGTTCCGACGATCAGGCAACGCATCGCGCCGGCCCTGCGCTCAATCCGGCCGCGACAACGCCGCCACGGTGGCCAGCAGGGTCTGCACGCGATGGTCGAAGGTGTGGTGCTCGCGGATCAGGCTCGCCAACCGCTCGCCGCGCGCCCGGCGCGCCGGCGCATCGCCCAGCAGCGTCCGCACGCCCTCGGCGAGCGCGGCGGGGGAATCGTAGTAGGTCAGCGCGTCGCCGAACAAGCTCCGGCACGCCGCCATGTCGTCGGACAGCACGGCGGCGCCGCAGGCCCCGGCGTCGAAGATGCGGTTCGAGACGAAGCCCTCGTTGCGCATGTCCGGCCAATGGTCGTTCAGCACCACGCCCGCGCTGGAGTAATACCGGCGCAGCTCGCGGTTCGGGATGTGGCGGGCCTTCACGCGCTCGGGCGGCAGCATCCCCTCCCACAGGCTGCCGTACACCTCGAAGTCGACCTCCGCCTCCAGCGCGAACCGCACCGCCTCGCGCCGTTGCCCGCGCGAGTTGCCGACGAAGATGACGTCGCCGACGTCCAGCGCCGGGTCGGGGTCGGGGTGGAACAGCTCGGGATCGGTGCATTGCAGCAGCGGCGACACCTTGTCGCCCAGCCGCCGCCCGAGCTGCTCGGCGAATTCGTGCGAGGCCACGAAGACATGGTCGTAGCCCTGGCATTCGGCCAGGCTGACCTCGTCGGGATGGCTGATCAGCCACATCAGGTTGATGGCCGTGGGCTCCGGCTTGTAGACCGACAGGCCCCGCAGCACGATCACCACGTCGTCGCCGGCGCCCAGGCCGTTGTTCCAGTCGGGCAGGATGTCGATGCGCGCGAAATGCCCCTGCTTGCGCAGCGCGCGCTGCAGGGCCAGCGCGAAGTGGTGATCGCCCCAGGCCTCGCGCTCGGCCAGCGACGGCACGCCGATCTTGATGGAAAAGCGCAGCGCCCGGTCGACGAATCCGGCGAGCGCGTCCTTGAAGACGCCGGCCCGGTGGTCGTAGGTGTGGTGCTCCAGCACCTGCTGGTGCAGCTTCTTGGCCAGCGCTTCGCGTTCCTCGGGCCGGTCGAGGTAGTGCGTCACCAGCCGGTGCAGTTCCTCGCCGTCGCCGAAGGTGGGCAGCAGCCCGGGGAACAGCTCCGCCGCGCCTTCCACGCAATTGGTGAAGACCAGCCGGCCGCAGCCCAGCGCATCGAAGACGCGCGAGTTCAGCGAGTTCCAGTTGCGGGTGACGGGGTGCGAATCGTCCAGCACCATCTTCGCGGACGAGTAGATCCGGGGCAGCTTGGCGTAGGGCACGGCGCCGCGCCAATAGGGTTGCCAGTCGGGCAGCTGGTCCCACTTGTGGCCGTAGATCGCGAAATCGACCACGTCGGGGTCGAGCCAGGCGACGGCGTCGCGTTGCGAGCTCCAGTTGCTGCCGGTGAAGGTGAGGTCGCTGAGATGGGCCTCGGCCGGCGGCTGCGGCGAGAAACGGCGCGCGTTGGTCGCGATCGGCAGCAGCGTGCTGTCGCGGCCGGTGTGCTCGGCGATGTAGTCCATCCCCTTGCGCGACGAACAGAAGATGAGCTGGTAGGCGCCGAAGTACGGCGAGGCCACCCACTGGTCCACGCGGTTGCGGACCCACGCCACGGTGACCGCGCCGGGATTCAGGTCGGTGATCTTCTGCACCTCGTAGTTGAAGCACATCACCACCACCACGTCGGCGGCGCTCAGCTCCTTGGTGGCCATGGTGGCGAACATCACCTCCCAGCCGAACAGCCGCCGCATCGCTTCGGCCAGCTCCACCGCCGTGAAGAAATCGCCCGCCGCGGTGGCCATCTGGGCCTCGGTCACCACGAACACCACGCGCAAGGGCGTGCTGCGCCAGAAGTTCTCGCCGCGCACCAGCGAGGCGAGCGCCTTGCGGCCCAGCTGCCGGCCGTGCCGCTGGATGAACAGCTTGCGGTTGGCGGCGTGCAGCTGGGCGTTGTAGCGCTTGTCGCGTTCGGACACTTGCAGCTTGGAATCGCGCGTGGCGCTGCGGTTGTGCAGGGCCACCGCCGCGGTGTCGGTGACGATCTTCTTGCCCAGCTTCAGCTGCAGGCCCAGGCACAGGTCGACGTCCTCCATGCCGTAGTGGTAGCCCTCGTGGAAGCCGCCCACCTGCCGGAAGTCGGCGGCCCGGCAGACGAACAGCGCGCCCGTGGCGGCCGGCAGGTGGTAGGCCGCGGCCAGGTCGGCGTGGGCGTGCTCGCCGATCTCCATCGGCGTGTAGTAGCGCCGGTCGCCGCCGGGCAGCTTGCCGCTGGTGTTGAATTCCACGCCCTGGTGGTGGGTGATGTAGTCCCACTGCCCGGGGGCGACCTTCAGCGGCTCCAGCAGCCGCAGGCCGACGCCGCCGACGGTCGCGTCGTCGAGGTGCGGCAACATCTGCGCGAAGCAGTCGTGCAGCATCACGAGGTCGTTGTTGACGAACGCGAGATGGCGGCCGCGCGCCATGCCCGCGGCCAGGTTGTTGGACGCCGAGAACGAGTAGTTGGCGCCGCGCTCGACGATGCGCAGGTCCAACCGGTCGGCGAACGTGCGCGCCATCGCGAGGCTGTCGTCCGAGGAACCGTGATCGACCAGGATCAACTCGAAGCGGTGGCGCCACCGCACGCGCAGCAACGAGTCCAGGAACTGGCGCAACACCGAGGCGCCGTTCCAGTTGAGCGCGATCAGCGACAGCTCGGGCGCCCCGTCGGGCGGCGGCGGCGCGGCGGCCGCGGCGGCGGCGGACTGCCAGGTGCGCGACGGCGGCACGTAGGTGAATTCGGGAACGGCCTCGGCCGCCGGCAACTGGCCGAAATGGTCGACCAACGGAAACAGGATCGTCGGATTGGAGTTGGCGATCTCGTGGTCCGTGCCGGTGACGACGACCTTGATGGTGCGCTTGTGCCCGTTCATCAGCCGGGTGGGCAGCTTGACCAGGAAAATCTGGTGGCCGTCGCGCGACTCGGACCGCAGCCGCGCGGAAAACCGGTTGGCCAGCGCCGTGCAGAGCAGTTCGCCGTCCACCAGCACCGACAGGCTCACCGGCCGCCCCGGATCCTTGCAGTCGCAAGCCCAGCCGTGCACCTGCGTCGTGCTCAAGCCCTCCACGCGGCCTTCATAGCGCGCCGCCGCCGGCACGGCCAGCAGGTCGGCATGCGTCAACGTGACCGACGAGGCCAGCTCCTTCTTGCGGCTGGCTTCCTGGCCGTCGACCAACACGCGGATTTCGTGCGGGTGCCCGTCGTACAGCCGCTCGGGGAACGAGATCTGGTAGCCGTGCGGGCCGGTGATGCCGAACGCCTTGTTCACGTCCTGGCGCATCAGGTTGGCCAGGCCCCGGGTCACCAGCAGTTCGCCGTCCCACACCTCGACCGTCAGGATGGCCTCGGGATTCGCGGCGTCGTAGGCCCAGCCCGCGACGCCCTCGGTGTCGATGCGGTCGATCTTGCAGCGGATGGTGGACGGGGGCGGCAAAGGCACCTCGGGCGCAGCCAGCACGACGTCGGCCGCCCCAGGGGCAACGGCCATCGCGATGACGGCCTCTTCGGCAGGCGGCGCCGGTTCGGCCGCCGGCGCGGTCGATGCGGGCGTTGCAGCCTGGGCGGAGGAGGTTCGACGCGACAAGTGCAGCCTGCGCGCCAATCCACGCAAGCGCTGGGTGACGGGGGGCGCGTTCTGCGTCAGCATCTGGTCGAGGCCCTCGATTTGCGCGCCGTAAGACTGGCCCTCCGAAGACTGGCGCAGGCGACGCAGGACGTCCACCCGAGAGACGCCGTTATGCAATTCGATCAGGTAGTTGGCCTGGCCCGCCGCGTCGGCGTCGCGTCCAAGCAGCGCACGGTAGGCCAGCATCACAAAATCCGCGTTTGGCGCGGCCAGCAAGCGGCCGAGACTGATCATCTCGGAGGGTGCTTTCAAAGGGACAGACGCCTCCGCAGGTGGCGGATCGGCCTCTGGCAACCCCAGGCGTTGGGCATGTGCACGCCCCTCTTCGCTGGACTGGAGTTCTTCGAAGATGCGCTCTTTGGACTTGCCTGCCTGCAACTGGGTCATGTAGTTGCGCAGGCCCGACGGATCGGCGGCGCGCCCGAGCAGAAACGAATACGCCGTTTCGATAAATTCCAGCCCATCCAACGAGAGCACCGATTGCCTGTCCTGCACTTGCACCACTTGCATGCCTCATCCCCTTTTTTCCGTTGTCGCGCCGGCGGCGCAGCCTTCATACACCGTGAACCTGATGCAGGAACGCCTGCCATTGCGGCAGGATGCGTTCGGGCAGGTAGCCGGCCGAAACCCGGGCGCCCGCGGCGAGCAGCTCGCCGCGCCAGCCGGCGCCGGATTCGCCGAGCAAGCGCGCCAGCAACCCGGCCAGCGCCTCGACCGAATAGGGATTGAAATAGCGCGCGCCGTCGGCGAAGACGCCGCGGTGCACCGCGATGTCGGAGGCGGCGACGATGCCGCCGCTGCGCATGGCCTCGACGCCGGAGAAGTCGAACCCTTCGTACAGGCTGGGACAGACCGTGACGGCGGCATGCCGGTAGAGCAGGCGCAATTCGTCGGCGGGCACGTTTTCCAGCATGACCAGTTCGCCGGATTCTAGCCAGGGCTTGAAGCGGCGGACGATGGGCTCGTGGCTCCAACCCAACCCTCCCACCAGCACCAGTCGCAGCATGCGACGGCCCTCGGCACGCAGCCGCTCCCAGGCCGAAAGGAGAGCGAGGTGGTTCTTGCGCGGTTCGATCGTCGAAACCATCAGCAGATAGTTGGACCGTTCTTCCCTGCGGCCGGCCAGTGCCGCGGAAGACGCGGCTCGCAGCGGCGCAGCATGGCGACGGGTGCGCAGGATCTCGGGCACGCGATCGCGCGGCGAGTCCTCGGGAAAATAAGCTTCGGAAACCATGTTCGGGATCGTCACGGCGCGCGGCTCGGCCTCGGGGAAGATCGACACCAGGTCGGCGCGGGTGGCCTCCGACACGCAGGAGAAGTACGCGCCCTCGCGCACGTTGGCCCGCAGCGCCTGGTAGTGCGACGCCTGGTGGTAGGCCTTGTCGGAAATGGTGTGGGGCATCAGCAGCGGGATCGCGTCGTGGTAGCGCACCACCATCCGCGTGCCGCGGGTGAGCCGGGCCGGATACGGCGTCTCGGCGATCATCACATCGTAGCCGCGGGTGTCCAGCCGCGGGTAGCGCGCGCAGCCGGTCGCGATCCGCATGAGCATGCCAAAACGGTGCATCGCACCCCAGGGCACCGAGGCCACGCGGAAAGATGCCGCTACGACCGCGTCCAAGTGGCGAGCGTCCAGAGTCTTGGCGAACAGCGCCCGCCAAATGAAATCGCGGAAATGGGTAGCGTCGAAGTGGGTCAACTCCTGCGTCAGCCCGAAAACTTGGCTCAGGAGCAACGAACCGCCGCTGCCAACTGTGTCCAGCGCATTGATGAGTGAATTCGGCAGCAATACCCGCGGCGTCTCGCGCAGCGAGATGACGACACGGGCCAGGCGATTGATCTGCGCGTCGCGCGGCAGCGCCGTCTCGCGCGTCGGCCGGCCGTGGCGCCGCGCCGGCAGCCCGCGCGCCAGGAAGCGGCTGCCCGATTGCAGCAGGCCGTCGACCGACACGCCGGGCAAGCTGTTAAGGCCCTGGAACGCGAGCCGCGTTTCCTGCGGGATCCCGGCATGGCCTTCCAGGGCGGGCCGCATTTCGAGAAGGATCTTCACTCCGGCTTCCCTCAGGGCGGCGTCGATTCGTAGAAGTCGAACGCCGCGTCCACGCTGGGGAACGGCAGCAGCTCGCCCCGGTGCAGCACGCAGGCGGATTCGCAATACAGCTTGATCACCGGCGCGTCGTGCGTCACCAGGATGAAGGCCCGGTCGCGGCGCTTGTGGAACAGCTCGACGTGGCAGCGCTCATGGAAGCGCGCATCGCCCACCACCATGGCCTCGTCGATCAGGAAGCAGTCGAACTCGATGGCCATCGACAGCGCGAAGGCCAGCCGCGTGACCATGCCCATCGAGTAGTGCGACACCGGCTCGCGGAAGTAGACGCCCAGCTCGGTGAAGTCCTCGACGAACGGCACCAGGGGCTTGTAGTCGACGCCGTAGATCCGGCAGACGAACTTCAGGTTGTCGAGCCCGGTCAGGTGGGCCTGGAACGCGCCGCCGAAAGCCAGGGGCCACGACACGCTCATCTGGCGGCGGATGCGCCCCGACGTGGGTTGCTCCGCGCCGCTGAGCAGGCGGATGAGCGTGGACTTGCCGGCGCCGTTGCGCCCGAGGATGCCCACGTTGCGGCCGGGATCCAGCCTCAGGTTCACGTTGTCGAGCACGGTGCGCGGGCCGCGCCGCGTGTGGTAGACCTTGGTGACCTGCTCGACCGAGATCATTCGGCCTCCAGGCGCCGCGAGGCGCTGCGCAGCAGCGCCAGGGCGAGGAACATCAGCGCGAGGTTCACCTCGGCCGTGTAGGCGACGTCGTAGTGGGTCGGCACCACGTTGCCGAAGAACCCCGCGCGCACCATTTCGACGCAATTGACCATCGGCAGCAACAGCGCCAGCGCCTGCGCCTGGGGCGACAGCCAATCCACCATGAAGGCCGCCCCGGACAAGGGAAAGAGCAGGTAGGCGATCGGCTTCCACAGCCGGCCGACCAGCTCGCTGAAGCTGGTGGCCGCGCCCACCAGCAGCGCCAGCGCGGCGCCGAACCAGGCCAGCATGAGCCAGCCGCACACCACCGTCAGCAGGTCGACCGGCGGCTCGATCGAGCCGACGGCCACGAGCACCACCGACAGCACGATGAACGAGCCGGTCGCGCCCGCGGCTTCGAGCAGGATGCGCGCCAGCAGCACGTCGAGCGCCGTCACGTTGCGGTGGTACATCAGGTTGATGTTCTGCTGCAGCGCGTCGGCGCACAGGCTGACGGTGTTGCGCCACATCAGCACCGACGAATAACCGGTGAGCGCGAACGCCATGATCGGCAGGTTGGAGCCGCGGTGCAGCCCGGCGGCGCTCCAGATGGCGGCCACGCCGAGCGTGAACAGCATGGGCTCGATCAGCAGCCACAGCATGCCCAGGTTGTGGCGCCCGAAGCGGGTGATGATCTCGCGCAGCAGCAGCGCACCGATCACCCGGCCCTGGATGCGCAACGCGCTCCACAGGCCGGGCGCCGGCTCGCGGGCCGCGGCGCCCGGCGCGCCGCGCAGGCGGGCGGGATCGGCCGGCATCGGGTCAATCGCCGTGCTCGCGGATGCCGGCCAGCACCATGCTGACCACGCCCCACAGCACGACGCCGAACGCCAGCACGGTCAGGACGCCGCGGATGCGCCGCGGCTCGACGGCGACATCGGGCAGGTTGGGCTGCACCAGGCGCTCCAGGTAGAGCTGCTTGCGGTGCGCTTCGTTGCGCGCGCTCTCCAGCGCGGCGAGCGCGGTGGCCAGCTGCCGGTCGGCGAAGGTCTTCTCGAGCGCCAGCCGGTCGTATTCGGGCAGCTGGGCGCTCAAGGAGGCGTCGTGGCCGAAGACCTTGGCGCGCTCGCCGCCGAGGAAGTCCTGCAGGATCCGCACGCGGTCCGTCAGGCTGGGGATCTGCGGGTTGTCGGGAGACAGCCGCCGCAACTGCTCGAGCTGGGTCTGGGCCCGCACCAGCTCTTCGCGCAGCTTGTCGACGCCTTGCAGCTGCATGGCGCCCTGCTTGTCGGGATCGAGCACGCCGCGCCGCGTGCGGAACGACGACAGCGCCGCGGCCGCCGCGGCCACTTGCCGCTGCGACTGCTGCACCTCCTGCTGCGCCACCTCGATCAGGTCTTCGCGGCTGCGGGTGTTGAGGTTGTTGACCAGGCGCTCGCCCATCTGCAGCAGCAAGTCGTTGATGTCGCGCGCGTCCCGCGCCGTGAAGGCGGACACGCGCAGGATGGTGATGGACGACACGCTGTCGTAATCGATCCCGACGTGGTTCTGGTAATACCGGTGCAGCGCCTCGAAACTGCCGTCGAAATCCAGGCTGGGGAAACGATTGAACGCATCGATGCCGTCGCGGCTGTAGGCCTGGCGGAAATTCAGCTTGCGGTCGAGCTCCCGCAGGGCGTCGCGCGAACGGATGAAACCGTGCACCGAATACGTGTCGTCCTGCGAGCGCGAGAGCACCGTGCCCTGCAGCAGCGCCCCCAATCCGCTGGGCACCGGCCGCTGCGGATTGCGCACGACGAACTGGGACTCGGAAATATATTGGTCGGAAGCGATCAGGCCGTAGTAAACCGCGGCCGCCGCCGTGGGCAGCGCCACGGTCAGCAGGAATATCAGGTCCAGCCGCTTCCACAAACGCCTGAACCACGCGGGACGCGGCAGCACCAGGGCTTCTTCGGCGGGCTGCAGCAGCGACGGTGGCGGGGGACGTTCCAAAATGCGGGGGAGCTCGGCGGTGAAAACGGCTGACGTCGCCTGGGCGGAGGCCA
>JBEVLR010000380.1:0-3769 GCA_040509075.1 Burkholderiaceae bacterium
CGCACCATCACCAAGGCGGAGCCGAGCGCCCCGCACGAGGTGTTGCTGGTGATCGACGGCAACACGGGGCAGAACGCGCTCGAGCAAGTCAAGGCGTTCGATGCGGCGCTGGACCTGACCGGGCTGATCGTCACCAAGCTCGACGGCACGGCCAAGGGTGGCGCGCTGGCGGCGATCGCGCTGTGGTCGCGCGAGCGGGCGGGGCGCGCCGGCGGCGCCGCGCCGATTCCGGTGTATTTCATCGGCGTGGGCGAGAAACTCGAGGATCTGCAGACGTTCAAGGCCCGCGAATTCGCCGCCGCGTTGCTGAACTGAGGGAGGTCGGGGGCACACTGGTTGCTCCAACCTGGACAAGCCAACCCACGGAGCGCCTGATGCAATTCCTCGTCGAGACAGACAACCACATCGAAGGTCGGAGGCAGCTCGCCGACCATGTCCAGGATTGCGTGCGCGCCTGCGTCGGCCATTTCGCCGACATGTTGACGCACATCGACGCGCACTTGGGCGACGTCAACGGGGCCGACAAATCCGGCGCGCCCGACAAGCGTTGCCTGCTCGAGGCGCGCGTCAGCGGCGTGAAGAACATCGCGGTCTCGCACCTGGCGCCCACCCTGCACCAGGCGATCGAAGGCGCGGCGCAGAAGCTGCGGCATGCGCTCGATTCGGCGGTCGGCAAGATGAACGACCAGAAGCGCCGCTCGGAGGGCCTGGGGCACCAAGCCGCCGAACTGCTGCCGGACGACGCCAAAGGGGAGTGACCCCGGGGCCGCCGCCCGTTCGCGGCGCCGGCGCGGCCGCGCCTAGCGATGCGCCGCCCTCCACCTCTCGACCGCCTTCAAGGTCTGCGCGACGTGGCCCTGCGGGTCGAGGCTGGCGTAGGCGGACACGATCTTGCCGTCCGGCGAGATCACGTACGAGATGCGGTCCGACATCGGCATCAGCGCCAGCTTCGCGTCGTAGGCCTTGATGATCTTCGATTCCGGGTCGGCGCCGACGGCGAACTTGTCGCGGCAGGCTTCTTTCGAGAATCTCAGCTGCGTGGCGATGTCGTCGTGCGAAATGCCGACGACGGTGGCGCCGAGCGCGGCGAAGCGGTCGGCCGCGTCGGCGAACAGGTGCGCCTCGGCCGTGCAGCCGCTGGTGAACAATTTCGGGAAGAAATAGAGGACGACCGGGCCTTTCCTCAGCGCGTCGGCGAGCGCGAACGGCATCGGTTTGCCGCCGATGGCGGCCTGGGTCGAGAAGTCCGGCGCGGCGTCGCCGGGCCTCAGCGCGGCGGCGGCGCCGAAGCAGGCGGCCGCGAGCGCGACGCCGAGCCCGCGGTGGAGGAGGCGCGGCTTCATGGCCGGATTCCCGGACGGCGTGCCGGCCGGCTCATCGCGGCATGCCGCCCAGGCCCTTCATGCCGCCGATCTTCTTCATCATCTTCATCAGCCCGCCGCCCTTCATCTTCTTCATCATGTCGCGCATCTGCTCGAACTGGTTGAGCATGCGGTTGACGTCCTGCACCTGGACGCCGGCGCCCCGGGCGACGCGGAACTTGCGCTTGGCCTTCAGCAGCTCGGGCTTGCGGCGTTCGAGCGGGGTCATCGATTGGATGATGCCCTCCATGCGGCGCATGTCGCGCTCGGCGCGGTCCATGTCGGGCTGGCCGGCTTTGGCGGTCATCTCGGTCGGCAGCTTGTCCATCAGCCCGGCCAGCCCGCCCATTTTCTTCATCTGGCCGAGCTGGGACAGGAAATCGTTCAGGTCGAAGCCGTCGCCCGCGCGCACCTTGTCGGCGAGCTTCTGCGCCGCGGCGACGTCGATGCCCTTCGTGACGCCCTCGACCAGCGCGACGATGTCGCCCATGCCCAGCACGCGGCCCGCATGGCGTTCGGCGTCGAACACTTCGAGGCCGTCGATCTTCTCCGACGTGCCGGCGAACTTGATGGGCGCGCCGGTGACCTGCCGCACCGACAGCGCCGCGCCGCCGCGCGAGTCGCCGTCCAGCTTGGTGAGCACGATGCCGGTCAGCGGCAGCGCCTCCTTGAACGCCTTGGCCGTGTTGATCGCGTCCTGCCCCTGCATCGCGTCGACGACGAACAGCGTCTCGACCGGCTTGAGCACCGCGTGCAGTTCGCGGATCTCGGCCATCAGCGCTTCGTCGATCGCGAGGCGGCCGGCGGTGTCGACCAGCAGCACGTCGAAGAAGTGGCGCTTCGCATGGTCGATCGCGGCGAGCGCGATGTCGCTCGGCTTCTGGTCGGGCGTCGACGGGAACCATTCGGCGCCGGCCTGCCGGGTCACCGTCTTCAGCTGTTCGATGGCGGCCGGGCGATAGACGTCGCCCGAGACCGTGAGCACCTTCTTCTTGCGCTTGTCGATCAGGTGCTTGGCCAGCTTCGCGGTGGTCGTCGTCTTGCCGGCGCCCTGCAGGCCGGCCATCAGGATGACGGCGGGCGGCTGCGTGGCCAGATCGATGTCGGAGATGCCCTCGCCCATCGTCGCGGCGAGTTCCTTCTGCACGATGCCGACGAGCACCTGGCCCGGGCTGAGCGACGCGACGACCTCCTGGCCGAGCGCCTTCTCCTTCACCCGGGCGATGAAATCGCGCACCACGGGCAGCGCGACATCGGCTTCCAGCAGCGCCATGCGCACTTCGCGCAGCATGTCCTGCACGTTGGTTTCGGTGATGCGGGCTTGGCCGCGCATCGTCTTGACGAGGCGCGACAGGCGGTCGGTGAGGGTGGAGGCCATCGGCGGTCGGTGAACGGTGGGCGGCAGCGCGGGTGCCCGGCGGCGCGGCGCGCGCCGGTAAACTGCGGGGATGATTCTATCGTCCGACCCCGCGTCGCTGCTCGCGTGGGCCGCCGTCGCGGCCTATGCGCTGGCCATGGCGGGCCGCGCGCCCGTCGGCGCGCGCATGCAGGCGGCGGCGCTCGCGCTGCACGGGTTGTCGCTGATCGCCCGTTTCGCGCAGGAAGCGCATGCCGGCCAGGGGATCCGTTTCGGTTTCGCTCCCGTGCTTTCATTGACCGCGTGGCTGGTGCTGGCCGTGCACCACGCCGAGAGCCGGCTCGTGCCGCTCGCCGGGCCGCGCCGGGCCTTCGCGGCCATCGGCGCCGCGGCGGTGCTGCTCGCGCTCGGGTTCCCCGGCGAGGTCGTCATCGTGTCGTATTCCGGTTACGCGCCGGTGCACTGGGCGCTCGGCATCGCGGCGTACGGCCTGTTCGGCGTCGCCGTCGTGCACGCGGCGATGCTCGACGCCGCCGAACGGCGGATGCGCCGGAAAGCGGACGGGGGCGTGCTGGGCGTGCCACTGCTGCCGCTGGAGCGGCTCACGTTCCATTTCGTCGAGGCCGGTTTCGTGGTGTTGACGCTGGCGATCCTGCTGGGCCTGCTGTCGCTCGGGGCGTGGAGCTGGGACCACAAGACGGTGCTGTCGCTGGCGAGCTGGGCCACCTTCGCGGCGTTGATCGTCGGCCGCCGCACGCGCGGCTGGCGCGGGCGCCAGGCGACGCGCTGGGTCTACGCCGGCGCCGTGCTGATGCTGCTCGCCTACGTCGGCTCGCGCTTCGTGTTCGAAGTCGTGCTGCAGCGGCTGCCGACGGGCGCATGACCATGCCGCGCGGAGCGCCCCGATGATCCTGCGCATCCTCATCTGGCTGGTGCTGGCCATCGCCGTCTGGTGGTTCGTGCGCCCACGCCGCGACCGCGGGCACCAGTTCGGCGACGGTCACCCGTCCTTGCGCTCCGAGTTCAGCGAGCGCCGCGCGGAGCGTAAACC
>JBEVLR010000381.1:0-4835 GCA_040509075.1 Burkholderiaceae bacterium
TTCGCCGTCGAACCGCCATGGCCACCATCGCCCGCATCCCGATCACCAACGTCTTCATGGGGGGCGCCTACACGGCCCGCCTGCGGGTGGGGCCCGGCAGGCAGCCGGTGAACGTGCTGCTCGACACCGGCAGCAGCGCGCTGGCGCTGTGCGGGCGCAAGTACCGGCCGAGCCTGGCGGACGGGGAAGAGGAAACCCGTCTCGCGCAATCGGAGTCCTACGGCGACGGCAGCTGGTGGACCGGCGCCGTGCTGAAGACGACCGTGTCGATCGGCGCGGGCGCGTCGCGGGTGGTCGCTTCCGGCGTGTCGGTCGCGGTGGCTTACGGCGAGTCGCCGGACATGTTCGACGGCTGCGACGGCATCCTCGGCCTGGCTTACGAGGAACTGGACGACGCGTACCTGATGCGCGGCGGCACCTGGACGCGCCAGTACCCGACGGCCACGGTGGCCAACGGCAGGCCGCGCAGCGTGGTGCCGTACCTGATGCAGCTGGCCGACGACGACGTGCTGGCGCAGAAAGTGTCTTTCCTCACCCGGCGATCCTTCATCCATTCGGGCGCCGGCCTGTCGCGCGATCCGCTGAACCGGGGCTGGATGGTCATCGGCGGCGGCGAAGAGGCGACCGACCTCTACACGGGCCGCTTCCAGGTCGTCAAGGTGTTGACCGAGGCCTGGTACAGCACCAATTTGAAGCGGGTGATCGTCGGCGGCAAACCACCGATCCACGTGCGCCCGCGAGGGCCGAAGGGCATGCCGTCGAACTCGATCGTCGACAGCGGCACGAACAGCCTGCGGCTCGGGAAGAGTTTGTTCAGGCAGATCCTGTCCAAGCTCACGACCGAACAGGCGGCGCTGCTGAACGCCGCCGTCGTGGACGGCCAGGCCGTGCCCATGGAAAGCCTGCGGCTCGCGTCCTGGCCGACGATCCACGTCGTGCTGGAGGGCCGGGAGACGGACGTGACGCTCGAGGTCGCCCCGGGCGACTACTGGCAGGTGAACGCGCCGCGGGTGGGCCGGGCGATGGCCGCGATCTCGATCGGCGAGGACGGCTTCGCGACCCTCGGCCTGCCGCTGATGAACGGTTACTTCACGATCTTCGACGGCGTGGCCGACGGCGGCAAGGGCGTCATCAAGTTCGCGCGGGCGAGGCGCTGAGGTGCCGACGCGCCCGCGGCGTCGTCAGCGCGGATGCAGGTAGTTGATCGGCACGTAGCGGTATCCCTTGCCGTCCGACTTCAAGCGGCCCATGCCGGGGAACTGCAGGTGCGCCGCGGCGATCAGCGTGCCGTCCTTGGCGGCCTGCGCGAACACCTTGGCGCGCTCGGCTTCGGCCGCCTTGCCGTCGCCGTCGAACGACACCGTCACCGTCGGGTCGTCGAACTGCACCGCGGCGACGTGGATCAGGTCGCCGGTGACGATCATCCGTTCGCCCCTGCTTTCGACCACGTAGGTCGTGTGCCCCGGCGTGTGGCCGGGCGTCGCCCAGGCCTTGACGCCGGGCACGATTTCGCCATCGGCGGCGATGGGCTGGAACCGGTGCGCCGCGACGTACGGCGCCATCGACGCGAACGCCGCCCCGTCTCCCGCGGCTTGGCTGGTGTAATGGTCCGCGTCGCCCTTGCCGGCATGCACCACGGCGTTCGGGAACACCGCGGCGCCGTCGTGGGACAGGCCGCCGCAATGGTCGGCGTGGTCGTGCGTGATGAAGATGTCGTCCACCTGCTCCGGCCGATAGCCGGCCGCGCGCAGGTTCGCCGCCAGCGCGCCGGCGGTCGGGCCGTCCAGGCCGCCGGTGCCGGCATCGATCAGCACGAGCTTGGCGCCGGTGTTGACCAGGAAGGCGTTGACGGACGTCTCGACGGGCGCCTTCTGGAAGTACCGCGCCAGCGCGGCATCGGTCTTGGCGGGGGGCTGCCGGAGCACCTTGTCGACGGGCAGGTCCAAGAAGCCGTCGCTCAGCGCGGTGACCTCGAAATCGCCCAGCGTCGCTCGGAAGTAGCCGGGCGCCTGGGTCTTGGCCATCGGCGCGGCCGCGTGCGCCGGCGCGGCGGCGAACGACGAGAAGGCGGCGGTCAGGGCGGCGGCGCGCGCCGCGTTCGTCATCCGGGATCGGAGCATCGTTGTTCCTTCGGTGGGTGGGGTCAGTTCGCGGGCTGGAAGCGCGCGTCGCCGAACTGCCAGAGCATGAAGCTCCACAGGTCGGCATATTGGTCTTCGCGCTGGGACTTGGTGCTGCCGACGCCGTGCCCCGCGGCGTAATCGATCCGCATCAGCACCGGCTTGCCGGACGCGCTCGCGGCCTGCAGGCGCGCGGCCATCTTGAACGATTCCCACGGCGGCACGCGCGGATCGTTGATGCCGGTCATCAACAGCGTGGCCGGATACCTGACGCCGTCCTTGACGTGGTGGAACGCATCCATTTCGAGCAGGCCTTCGAACTGCTTGCGGATGGTCGCGGTGCCGAATTCGGGGATGTTGGGGATGCCGTTCGCGGAAGTCTCCTGGCGCAGCGGGTTGAGCACGCCGACTTCCGGAACCGCCACGGCCCACAGGTCGGGCCGTTCGGTCATCGCGCGGCCGACCAGGATGCCGCCGGCGCTGCCGCCGTGGATCGCGAGCTTGGCCGACGTCGTGTAGCCCTGCTTGATCAGGTACTCGCCGCAGGCGATCAGGTCCTTCCAAGTGTTGGGCTTGGTGCCCTGCTTGCCGGCCAGGTGCCAATCCTCGCCGTAGACGCCGCCGCCGCGGACGTGGCAGGTCGCGCGGATGCCGCCGAGCTCGTACCAGGCCAGGAAGCGCGGGATGTAGACCGGGTCGTCGGTGACGCCGTAGGAGCCGTAGCCGTACAAATGCACGGGATTGCCGCCGTCGAGCCGGATGCCTTTCGGATAGACGATCGACAGCGGCACCTGGACGCCGTCGTGGCCGTCGACCAGCACCTCCTTCGAGTCGATGCCGTCCGGCGCGCCGTACGGGCCGGCCGGCTCCAGCCCGGTGTCGGCCCATTCGCCGGTCTTCGGGTCGATCGCGTAGAAGGCGGCATCGTGCGTCCATGAGCCGATCGACAGCATGACGCCCGGCCGGCGCGCGTCGCCGTCCTCGATCGCCACCGTGCCCGAAGCGGGCAGCTTCACGGGCTGCGGCCGCGCATCGGCGGCGTAGGCGACGCGGTAGAGCTTTCCGACCGTGCCGTCGCGCGACTGCACGTACAGCGCGTCCTCGGCGGCGACGATGCCCGTCACGATCTCGCGGCCCGGCGCGACGACGACCTGGGCATGCGCGAGATCGGGACGCGCGACGCTGGTCTTCATCACCTTGAAGCGCGGCGCGTTCTCGTGCGACAGCACGTACAGGTCGTCGCCGTGGATCGCGAACGACGTGATGTCGGCCTCGCGCCCGAACACCTTGCGCCAGGCGACTTTCGGATCGAGCGCCTTCGCGGTCGGCGCGACGTACAGGTCGATCTCCCGCTGCACGCCGTTGCCGGGGATGGCGGCGGTGTAGGGCGTGCCGGGAACCGGCGTGACGGCGGGGAACTCCGCCGCGGCGATCTTGATCCGGTCGCCGCGGCCGGCCGTGATGATCGCCTGATCGGGCCCTTTGCCTCCCATGCGGTGGAAGTAGGCCGTCTGGCCCTTGTACTTCTCGGTCTGCGGCGCCCCCCGGGGCAGCGCGCGCTGGCGCAGATAGAAGAAGCCGCTGTCGTCGGGCATCCAGCTCGCCTCGCTGTAGTGCGCGCGGTCGATCGGATCGATCACTTCCTTCAGCGTCGCGACCTCGATCACATGGATCGCCGCCTCTTCCGAGCCGCCTTCGGACAGGCCGTAGGCCACGTAGCGTCCGCCTGGAGACGCGGCGTGGAAGTTGATCGCGTGCGGCTTGCCGGTGGCCCGGGTCAGCGCTTCCGGGTCGACCAGGAGCCGCTCTTCGCCGGACAGGCCCTGGCGCATGTAAAGCTTGTACTGGTTGTCGCTCGCGCCGCGCTTCTCGTAGAAGACCTTGCCGTCGGGCAACGCGTGCACGCTCGTCACCGCGGCCTGCACCGACGCATCGAGTTCCGCGATCCGCCGGCGCAGCGCCGGGCGGCCGGGGATCGCGTCGAGCACCGAACGCGCGAAGTCGGCCTGGCCATGCGCCCATTCCTGCGATGCGGGGGACGCGAGGTCTTCCATCCAGCGATACGGGTCGGCCACGTCGATGCCGAAATAGGAATCGACGACCGGCCGGGCCGCGGCGACCGGCGGCGCCGCGTACGCCTGCGCGGCGACTGCGCCGAGCGCCGCGAAAGCGATACGCAGCGCGCTGATGAAACGGGACATGGAGCTTCCCCCCGCGAAAGCGCAAAGCGTGCAGTATGCCCCGTCCCGACCAGCGTCGCCGCAGACTCCCGCAGGATGCGGATATTCGCAATATTCGCAATCAGCCACCCTGGCCACGCCCAACTTTTTCATCAGCATCTGAATTTAAAATCTTTCTTCTGCGATATTTGCGAATCAATCGATCCCCATGCGCAAGACTTTTCTGGGCGTGAAACTGAAGACGCTGCGCGAGCGGCGCGGCCTGACGCAGGCAGCACTGGCGCAACTGCTCGACCTGTCGCCGAGCTACCTGAACCAGCTCGAGAACAATCAGCGCCCGTTGAGCGTGCCGGTGCTGCTGCGCCTGCAGTCGTCGCTGGGCGTCGATCTGCAACTGTTCTCCGAAGACGACGAAGCGCGCCTGACCGCGCATCTGCAGGACGTCATCGCGGATTCGGGCGGCGCCCAGGCGGTGCCGCACGCCGAGCTGCGCACGATGGCGCAGCAGATGCCCGCGCTCGCGCAAGTGCTGATC
>JBEVLR010000382.1:0-3542 GCA_040509075.1 Burkholderiaceae bacterium
GACGAGGAGGCCGCGGCGGTGGCGGCGCGCGCGAAGCGCCAGGCCGAGGAGCTGGCGCTTCGCCAGGCCCAGATCGACGCCAAGCGGGCGGCCGACGAACTCGATGCGGGCGTCGCCAAGGCCGAGGCCGAACGCAAAGCGGCCGAGGCGGCCCGGCGCAAGGCGGACGAGCAGGCGCGCAAGAAGGCCGAGGCCGACGACAAGCGCGAGGTCCAGGCCGAAGCTAGGCGCCAGGCCGACGAGGCCACGAAGCTGAAGGCCGACGAACAAGCGCGCCAGAAAGCCGAGCGCGAACAACAGCGCCAGGCCGAAGCCGAGGCCAAACGCAACGCGCAGGCGCAGGCGCGCGGGCGTGCCGACGAGCCAGTCAAGCGCGAGGCCGACGCGAAGCGCGAAGCCGAAGCCAAGGATCAGGCGCAGCACGATGGCCGCCGCGCCGAGGCCGCCGCGGTGCCGCCCTCGGACGCAGAGGCCGAATCGACGATGGTCCGTCCGGCCGAAGGGCGTCGGCCGGGCGCCGGCGCGCCCCAACCTGCGGCCGCGGCGCCCGCCGCGACAGGCAAACCCAGGAACCTGCTGCTGCCGATCGCGGGCGCCGCCGTGGTGGCCATCGCCGCGGGGGCCTGGTTCGCCTTGCGTCCTTCGACGCCGCCGACGGCGGTGCCCGAGCCGTCGGCTCCGGCCAGCGTTCCGGCGGTGACGCCGCCGCCGCCCGCACCCGCCTCCACGCCGGATGCCGTCGCGCCGCCGGTCGCGCCTGGTCCCGCGCCCGTGCCGCCGTCCGGTTCCGCGCCGGCGACCCCCGCGGCCGCGCGCGCCGACGCCGATCGAGCGATGGCCGAGCAGGCCGCGGCCGCCAAGCGGGCGCAGGAAACCGCTGCGAAGAAAACCGCCGATGACGCGGCCGCGAAAGCCAAAGCCGACGAAGCGGCCCGCAAGGCGAAAGCCGAAGCCGATGCCGCTCGCGGGGCCGCCGACGCCGCTGCGAAAACCAAGCTCGACGCCGACGCCGCGGCCGCCGCGAAAGCCAAGGTCGACGTCGACGCGGCCGCCGGCGCGAAAGCCAAGGCCGACGCCGATGCGAAGGCGAAGGCCGATGCCGACGCGAAAGCCAGGACGGAGGCCGAGTCGAAGGCCAAGGCGCCGGCCGCGGACACGACGAAGCAGGACGCCAACGACACCTTCCGCAAGGGCTACGAGGCGTACCTGGCCGGTCGCGTCCCCGAGGGCATCCGCCAGATGGAGCGCGCGGATGCGATGGGCGCCACCGGCGCGCGTTCTCGGCTGTGCGCGATCTATCGCAAACCCACCGCGGCCGAGGGGAAGGATTTCCTGAAGGAAGCCAACAAGTGCAAGGGCGTCGACTGATCCTCACCGGAAGCGGGCGGGGTCGGGACAAACCCGCAATCGGCCGGAGCCCGGCGCGCGACAGTTCGGGGGCGATGGCAGCCGGGCATGGCCGTTGGGCCGGATCGGCGCTCTGTTTATCTCCCCATGACGGGTGATGAGGCCCATTCCGACGGAAGGCCGGCGATAATCGGAGCGTCGCCTCATCGAATCGCCATGGAACTCGTCGTCCGCGCCCTGCGTTGCCCGCCGCCCGACCAACCGCACGCCATCCAAGCGAGATTCGGCGCGAACGGCGGCCGCATCGGCAGGAGCAACACCTGCGCGCTGCCGCTGCCGAGCCCGGATCGCTACATCTCGCGCGAGCATCTCGAGATCCGTTGCCGCAACGGCAAATATTCGCTGAAGGTGATTTCCAAGGTCAACGGCTGCAGCGTCAACGACAGCGCGCTGCCGCCGGGCGCTGCGGTCGAGCTGTCGGACGGCGACAAGATCCAGTTGGGCGACTACGTGCTCGTCGCGGAGCTGCAGGCCGAGTCCCGTTCGAAAGATCCGCTGGCGGCGTTCGGTTATTCGCCTGGCGGACGCGCCGATTCGCTGGACATGATGGCGTCGTTGGCGCCGGCTGCGCCCTCGCTCGCCCGCGAATCGCAATTCGACACGTCGCCGAATTGGGCTCAGTCCGGCGGCCAATCCGCGAAGAATCGCGCGCCGCGACTGCAGCCGCTGGCCGACCCGCTCGAGGCGGATCCCAGCGGCACGGCGCTCGGCCAGATGCTGGAGTCGGCGCCGTCGGCTTCGCGCGCGCGTCCGTCGCCCCCCGGCGCGCCCGACGCCAAGGCGCCGGGCTTCGGCCGCGACGACTCGGGCGCCAGCGCGCTCGACGCGTTCTTGGGCCTCGACGGCAACCTGTTGGCGGCGCCTGCGCCCGGCCCGGGCATGAGCGACCAGGCGCAAGGCCTGTATCGCCAGCAGGATGTCCATGTCGCGATGCCCGCGCACGGCAACAGCACGGCCCCCGACGGGTTCGACGACGATATCTTCTCCGCGCTCGACGGCGATTTCCGGCTGACCAAGCCACCGGTGACGCCGGTGCAGTCGCCCGCCCCGGCCGCCGATCCGCTGGACGCGCTCGACCTGGATTCGGGGGGCGGCGCAAAAGCGGGCTCGATCGCCATTTCCGCGCCGGTGACCGCGCGCGCGCCGGCCACGAAGCTGCCGCCGGCCGCGGGCACCCTCGACGGGGCGCAGGTTATCGCGGCGCTGGCGCAGGCGCTCGAGCTGTCGCCGGGCGATCTCGATGCCTCCCATCCGATGGAGACGGTGCGCATCGTCGGCGAACTGCTGAACCTGACGGTGTCGGGCCTCTACCAGATGCTCGAAATGCGCGCCCAGCTCAAGAACGAGCTGCGCATCGAGGATCGCACGATGATCGCGACCCGGGAAAACAATCCGCTGAAGCACTCCGAATCGGCGCGTGACGCGCTGCGTTACCTGGTCGACGTGCGCCAGCACGGCAACAAGCTGTTCCTTCAGCCCGCCAAGGCGATCGGCGACGCGGTGTCGGACGTCTGCGCCCACGAAATGGCCGTGATGGCCGGCACGCGGGCCGCTTTGCTGGCGGCGCTGAAGATGTTCTCGCCCGACGTCGTCGAAAAGCGCATCAAGAAGTCGGGCGCGCTCGACAGCGTGATGCCGGCGCTGCACCGGGCCAAGCTTTGGGAAAGTTTCCTGGCGATGTACGGCGAGCTCGAAAAGGAAGCGGAAGATCACTTCGACCGTTTGCTGAACCAGGAGTTCGCGCGCGCCTATGCGGAACAGGGCAAGAAGCTGCGGCGCAAGAAGTGACGCGGCGCTTCTGGTGCCGATTTTCTCGCCGGGTCGCGGCCCCGGGGGCGGCGGGCGTTCGCGTTGCGGCCTGCGGGCGATGCGCAGACAATCCGCCCGACCCGGCAGCGGTTTTGCGCGCCGGACGCCGTTCAACCCGAACGCATCAGAGTGAATCATGAGAACAAGATCTCGATCCGCACTCGTTCCGCGCGCCGGCCGTTGCGCCGTTGCGGCCGCGTCCGTCGTTGTCGCGGCCTTCTGCGCGGTCACCCTTCCGGGCTGCGACACGGCGGGGCCGCATCCGTCGAATTCCGCCGCCGCGCCGCCGCCGGGCGATCCGCGCGCGCTGGCCGCCGATTTGAACG